>NZ_PSTL01000008.1:0-149988 GCF_002930845.1 Rathayibacter sp. AY1A7
CCGCCCCTCCGCTCCCGGGAGCGGAGGGGCGGCGGGGCGGACGGGCCATGGGCGGGTGCCTCCTCGATCGCGGCGGGGGAAGTGGAGCGGCCCCGGCGCCCGCACCGAGGTGCTGGGCTCCGGGGCCGCTCCGGCGTGCCGAGACTACGCGGAGAAGCGCGGGAAGGCGGAGCGACCCGCGTAGGTCGCCGCACCTCCCAGGATCTCCTCGATGCGCAGCAGCTGGTTGTACTTCGCGACGCGGTCCGAGCGGGCCGGGGCGCCGGTCTTGATCTGGCCGCCGTCCACCGCGACCGCGAGGTCGGCGATGGTGGTGTCCTCGGTCTCGCCGGAGCGGTGCGAGAGGATCGCGGTCATGCCGTTGCGCTGGGCGAGCGCCACGGCGTCGAGCGTCTCGGTGAGCGTGCCGATCTGGTTCACCTTGACCAGGATCGAGTTGCCGGCCTTCTCGGCGATGCCGCGGGCGAGCCGCACCGGGTTGGTGACGTACAGGTCGTCTCCGACGAGCTGCACCTTGTCGCCGATGGCCGCGGTCAGGTGGGTCCAGCCGGCCCAGTCGTCCTCGTCCAGCGGGTCCTCGATCGAGACCAGCGGGTAGTTGGCGACGAGGTCGGCGTAGTAGGAGGAGAGCTCCTCGGCCGAGAGCTTCTTGCCCTCGAACGTGTAGGCGCCGTCCTCGTAGAACTCCGAGGAGGCGACGTCGAGCGCGAGCCCGATGTCCTTGCCGGGGGTGAAGCCGGCGGCCTCGACGGCCTTGAGGATGAAGTCGAGCGCCTCGCGGTTGGTGGGCAGGTCGGGGGCGAAGCCGCCCTCGTCGCCGAGGCCGGTGGCGAACCCGGCCTTCTTCAGCTGCGCCTTGAGCGCGTGGTAGATCTCGACGCCCCAGCGCAGGCCCTCGGAGAAGGACTCGGCGCCCAGCGGGACGGCCATGAACTCCTGGATGTCGACGCCGGTGTCGGCGTGCGCGCCGCCGTTGATGATGTTCATCAGCGGCACGGGCAGGGTGTGCGCGTTCGGGCCGCCGACGTAGCGGAACAGGTCGAGGTCCGACGACTGCGCGGCGGCCTTGGCCACGGCGAGGCTGACACCGAGGATCGCGTTCGCGCCCAGGCGGGACTTGTTCTCGGTGCCGTCGAGCTCGATCAGCTCGGCGTCGACGAGGCGCTGGTCGGTGGCGTCGAAGCCCTCGATGGCCGGGCCGATCTCGTCGATGACGGCGTCGACGGCCTTCTGCACGCCCTTGCCGAGGTAGCGGTCGGAGTCGCCGTCGCGGAGCTCGTACGCCTCGAACGCGCCGGTGGAGGCGCCGGACGGGACGGCCGCTCGCGAGGACGCGCCGTCCTCGAGCAGGACCTCGACCTCGACCGTGGGGTTGCCACGGGAGTCCAGAATTTCTCGGGCGACGACTGCCTCGATAAGGGCCACAACTATCTCCTCTTGACGGGTGGGCTCCCGGAGACGGGAGCGGTCGGGAAGGAGTCTACTGACCGCCTCCGAAGCGCAGGAGACCGCGGCCGGTCGTAGACTCCCAGGGCCCGATCGCCGGACGGCCCGGGCGCACCCGCCGACCCGGAGGTTCCCCGTGACCACGACCGCCGCCGACCACGTCGACCGTCTCACCGCCGTCGTCCCGGACTTCCCGAGCCCGGGCATCCTGTTCCGCGACCTCACGCCGGTCTTCGGCGACGGCGAGGCCCTGCGGGCGGTGGCCGACGCGCTGATCGAGCCCTACCGCGGCCGGATCGACGCGATCGCGGGCGTGGAGGCGCGCGGCTTCCTGCTCGCCGCAGCGGCCGCCTACTCGGCCGGTCTCGGCGTCGTCACCGTCCGCAAGCCCGGCAAGCTCCCGCGGGCCGTGCTGCGCGAGCAGGCGACCCTCGAGTACGGCGAGACGATGCTGGAGGTGCACGAGGACGCGGCGCCCCGCGGCTCGCGGCTGCTGCTGGTCGACGACGTGCTGGCGACCGGGGGCACGCTCGACGCGAGCCGCCGCCTGATCGAGCGCGCAGGGTGGAGCCTCGAGGGGATCGCGGTGGTCATGGAGCTCGACGGGCTCGGCGGCCGCGAGGTGCTGGCCGGCCACCGCGTCGACGCGATCGTCACCGTCTGACCCGGCCCCGTCGCTCCGCTCCCCCTGCCCTCCCCTTCCCGCGAGACGCCACCGGCATATGCGACCCACCGGGCGAGCCGCACTCGAGTGGCGTCCCGCGGAAGGGGGAAGCGACGGAGTCAGGTGAGGGAGAGGGACATCCGGGAGAGGACGAAGGTCTCGAGCACCTGCACGAGCATGTAGAGCACGAGCGAGACGCCGGTCACGAGCACGACCGCCGACCAGACGTCCGCGAACCGGGCCTGGGCGGACCAGGCGTTGATCGCCCCGCCGATGCCCGCGCCGGTGGAGAGCCACTCGGCGAGCAGCGCGCCCGTGATCGCTCCGGGCACCGAGATGCGGATCGCGGCGAAGAGCGAGGGCAGCGAGCCGGGGATGGCCACCTTGCGGATCGCGGTGAGAGTGCTGCCGCCGTAGACCGCGACCACGTCGAGCATCTGCGGGGAGGCGTTGTTGAGGCCGAAGGCGATCGTCACCAGCGCGGGGAACAGGACGACGATCCCGCCGATGACCGCGACCGAGGCGATCGAGCCGGTCCCGAAGACCAGGATGATCAGCGGCGCCATCGCGATCAGCGGCACCGAGCGCAGCAGCATCGCGAACGGCATCAGCGCGTGCTCGATGCCCTTCGACAGGCGGAACAGGATCGCGCCGAGGATCGCCACGACCAGGCCGGCCGCGAAGCCGATCAGTGCGTCGCCCATGGTCACGGCGAAGAGGCCGCCCAGCTCGGCGCGGTGCTCCGCGGCCTTCGCATCGGTCACCAGGTGCTGCCAGACGTCCCACGGGCCCTTGACCACGTAGGGCGAGACCCCGCTGAAGAGGACCACGCCGATCCAGATCGCCAGCACGATCACGATCGTCGACAGGGCGACGAGCAGGCTCTTGCGCAGGCTCTTGAGAGTCGCGCCGAGGGCGGCCGTGCGCAGCTGGCGGCGCAGCTCGTCGACCGCGAGGATCGACGTGGCCGTGGACTGCTCCGTGCGGTCGGGAACGGTGGTCGTCATGGTCATGCCCGCTTTCCGGAGGACCAGGGCGCGATGAGGCGCCCGATCAGTCCGACGATGCCGTAGCCGAGGAGCGCGACGCCCGCGCAGAGGAGGAAGAGCGCCCAGACGCGGGGCGAGTTCAGCGAGACCTGCGCCGCGACCAGGATCGGGCCCACGCCCGTCTCGATCTTGCCGAAGTACTCGCCGAGGATCGCGCCGAGGAAGGCCGCGGGCACCGCGATCTGCAGCGCCGACAGGATGTTGGGCAGGGCCGCGATCAGACGCACTTTGCGCAGCTGGGTGAAGCGCGAGCCCCCGTATACCGTGACGACGTCGAGCGCCGCCTTGTCGGCCGCCTTCAGCCCGAGCAGGCTGCCGACGACCGTGGTGAAGAACACCGAGAGGCCGGCCAGGAAGATCGCCGTCGCGCTCGCCTTCCCGGGAGCGTCCGCACCGCCGAGGATCAGCAGCACGATCGCTCCGATGGCGACGATCGGCACGCAGTAGGTGATGACCGCGAGCTGCGAGACGACCCCCTCCAGCCAGGGCAGGACCAGCACGAGCGCCGAGAGCAGGAGCGCGAGGAGGTTGCCCCAGAAGTAGCCGACGGCCGCCTCGCCGATCGTGACGGAGAAGTTGCGCCAGTAGAAGCCGGCGCCGTCCTCCATCGCGGTCTGCACGACCTGCACGGGAGTGGGGACGGGCGCGTAGGTCGCGGCGCCGGTGGGCGCGGTGACGAGCGCCACGATCCACCAGACGGCGACGATCGCGGCGACGCCGATCAGCCCGGTGAGCCACGGAGGCAGGGACAGGGCGCGGCGCGGGGCCGCGGGGAGCGTGGTGGCCACGGTGCCTCCTAGACGCGGTCGTCCGCGGCCGCGCCGCCGTCGCCGAACAGCAGCTCGGAGGCCTGGTCGACGTAGGCGTGGAACTCGGGGGTGCGCTGCATCTCTGGGGTGCGCGGGCGGGGGAGGTCGATGTCGATGATCTCCTTCACCCGTCCCGGGCGCGGGCTCATCACCGCGACGCGGTCCGAGAGGAAGATCGCCTCCGAGATGCCGTGCGTGACGAGGAGCGTCGTGGCGGGCTTCTCGGTCCAGATCCGCAGCAGCTCGAGGTTGAGCTTCTGCCGCGTCATGTCGTCGAGGGCGCCGAACGGCTCGTCGAGCAGCAGGACCTCGGGCTTGAGGATCAGGCACCGCGCGATCGACACGCGCTGGCGCATGCCGCCCGAGAGCTGGGCCGGCTTGGCCTTCTCGAAGCCGCGGAGACCGACGAGGTCGATCAGCTCGTCGATGTAGGACTGGTCGACGCTCTTGCCCGCGATCTCGAACGGCAGGCGGATGTTCGCCATGACGCTGCGCCACGGCAGGAGCGCGTGGTCCTGGAAGGCGATGCCGAGCTTGTTGTCACGGCGCAGCTCCTGGGGGGTGCGGCCGTCGACCCGGATGGAGCCGGACGTCGGCTCCTCCAGTCCCGCGAGGATGCGCAGGATGGTCGACTTGCCGCACCCCGACGGGCCGAGCAGGGCGAGGAAGCTGCCCTGGTCGGTGTGGAGGTCGGTGTCCTGCAGCGCCGCGACGCTGCGCGAGCCCATCCGGAACGTCTTCGACAGGCCGTGGATCTGGATGCCGGTGCCGCCGGCACCCTGGTCGCGCAGGGTGCCGGCGTCGGTCGTGTCGGTCACGAGTGGTGCCCTTCGTGGATCAGGATCAGGCCGCGTACTTCATCAGCTCGGGGTTCTCCTCGTAGACCTCGTCGAGGAGGGTCAGATCGAAGAGGTCCTCGGCCGTGACGTCGATCCCGGCGCCCGCGAGGGACGCGATGGTCTCGGACTGCAGCGTCTCGGAGATGGTGAAGAGGCCGTTCGAGACCGTCTCGTCCGAGACGACCAGCTCCTCGGCCTGGATGGTGGCGCCCTTCTTGGAGGACTCCTCGTTGAGGCCGAGGTCCTTGCCGTAGTTCTCGACGGCGAGCATCGCGCCCGCCTCCGGGTCGTTGACGGCGTCGGTCCAGCCCTTGATCTCGGCGACGAGGAACGCCTTCAGAGCGTCGCGCTTCTCGGCGATCGCCTGCTCCGACACCGAGAAGGTCTCGGCGACGAAGGGGAGGCCGTTGTCGGCGAAGGGCAGGTTGACGACCTCGTAGCCCTCGGCCGCGACCGTGATGGCCTCGTTCGTCAGGTAGGCGATGAAGCCGTCGACGGTGCCGTTGACGAGGACGGAGGGGTCGTACTCGACGGGGACGACCGTGAGGTCGGACTCGGAGAGGCCGTTCGCGGCGAGCAGCGCCTGGAACAGGGAGGTGTTCGACGCCTGGACGCCGATCTTCTTCCCGGCGAGGTCGGCCGGAGTGGCGATGTTACCGGCGGTCTTGATCGAGAGGACCGTGAAGGGGTTCTTCTGGTAGGTCGCGCCGATGATCTTGAGCGGGGCCTCCTGCTGGGCGATCGCGGTGCCGATCGAGACGGCGTCGCTGAGCGCGACGTCCGCGCTGCCCGAGAGGAGCTCGGCCACGCCCGTCGAGGGGCCGGGGGTGAGCGTCACTCCCGCCAGGCCGGCCTCGGTGAAGTAGCCCTTCGAATCGGCGAAGAACTCGCCCGCGAACTCCTCGTTCTTGATCCAGGAGAGCTGGACCTTGAGGGTGCCGAGGTCGCCGCCGTCCGCGGCGGACGCGCCGGAGGAGTCGGAGGCGCAGGAGGCGAGGACGGAGGCGCCGCCGATCGCGAGGCCGGCGACACCCGCCAGGCGGAGGAGGCTGCGGCGGTCGAAGGCCGGGAGGGAGCGGAGGGGCGACAGGGTCAAGGGGACTCCTCGGGTGGGGATCGTCAGGGCTGCTGCGGTGCGGTGCGCGGGGTCGCGACGGGGAGCCCGTGCAGGCGCGCCAAGCCGCGCCGATCGGGTGCCTCGACGCTATCCGGGGGAGATTTCTCGGGTGTGTCCGCAGATTTCGCGGGTATTAAGGCTCTCACGGATCCGACAAGGATCCGACCAGATCGGCATGATCCCCCGACGGATCGGCTGAGACCCTGTTCAGGCCCGACAGGACGGCCCCGGCCCCTCCCGCGGGCGCGGCTCAGCGCCGGCAGCCGGCGACCCTCACCCGGCGCCGCCGGCGCGGATCAGCCGAGGTCCTTGAAGGAGAGGTCGGCGGCGGAGGCGGCATCGCGCGGAACGAGAGCGAAGCGGGTGAAGCCCGCGGCGGCCGCGCGGTCCAGCAGCGGGGTGAGGTTCTTCGCCCGGCGCTCGAGGCGCACGCGCGAGCCCCGGGCGATCAGCTCCTGCTTGAGCGCGAGCAGCAGCTCGGGCGCCGCGTCGCGCTCGTGGACGAGGACGACGGCGTCGGGGCGCTCGACGACGGCACCGCCGATCAGCTCGACGATCCGCTCGAAGCCGATCGAGAAGCCGCAGGCCGGCACGTCCTGACCGAGGAAGCGGCCGATCATCCCGTCGTACCGCCCGCCTCCGCCGACCGAGGAGCCCGAGGACGGGTGCGCGATCTCGAAGATCGTGCCGGTGTAGTAGCCCATGCCCCGCACGAGCGTCGGGTCGAAGCGGAGCGAGACGCCGGCGGGCAGCGAGCGCAGCGACCGGGCCAGGGTCTCGAGCGCGAGCACCGCCTCCGGGTCGATGCCCTCGGGCAGCACGTCGAGGATCGCGGACTGCTCGAGCGCCACTCCCCCGGCGGCGACCGCCTGCTCGATCCGCGCGAGGTAGCCCCCGAGGACCGCGGCCGCGTCCGGCCCGTCGGCCTCCAGCTCGGCGACGACTCCGGCGGCGCCGATCTTGTCGAGCTTGTCGATCGAGATCAGCGCCGGGCCGAAGCGCTCGGGGGCGAAGCCGCAGTGCTCGAGGATTCCGGTGAGGATGCGGCGGTCGTTGATGCGGATGGTGCAGTCCTGGAGGCCCAGCGCGTCGAGTGCCGCCGCGGTCGCCGTGATGAGCTCGACCTCGGCCAGCTGCCCGGGCTCGCCGATGATGTCGATGTCGCACTGCACGAACTGGCGGTACCGCCCCTTCTGCGGGCGCTCGGCGCGCCACACCGGCGCGATCTGCACCGAGCGGAAGACGGCCGGCAGCTCGGCGCGGTGCGAGGCGTAGAAGCGGGCGAGCGGCACCGTGAGGTCGAAGCGCAGGCCGAGGTCGGCGAGGGCGGACGCGTCGTCGACCGCCGCCAGGTCGTCGCGGGTGAGCCCGCGGCGCAGGACGCTGAAGGCGAGCTTCTCGTTGTCGCCGCCGAGCCCGGAGTGGAGGCGGTCGAAGTCCTCGACCACCGGTGTCTCGATCTCGTCGAACCCGTGGGAGGCGTACACGCGGCGGATGACGCCGAGCGCGTGCTCGCGCTTCGCCTTGTCGGCGGGGAGGAAGTCGCGCATGCCGCGGGGCGGGGTGATCGGGGAGGCCATGACGGCGATTCTCCCAGATCGGCCGGGGCGGGCCGGCGGACGCCTCAGTCCGCGCGCCGCTCCTGCTCCACCGCGCGGATCTCGTCCTGCAGGTCGCGCGTCGCCGTGCGGAGCGCACGCTCGGCGTCGAGCCCCTGGGCGCGGGCGGAGGCGACGATGGCCAGCAGCAGCGGGCCGAGGTCCTCCTCCGACTCGATGGGAAGCGGGCCCTGGCCGGCGTCCACGACGCCCAGCGAGGTCGCCTTGCCGATCACCTTGTCGGCGAGCGCGAGAGCCGGCATGCCCTGCGGGATCCCGTCGAGCACGCTCGTGCGGTGCGGCTTCTCGGTGCGCTTGAGCTCGTCCCACACCGCGATGACGTCGTCGGCCGTCTCGGCCGTGGCGTCGCCGAACACGTGCGGGTGGCGGCCGATCATCTTGGCGTTCATGTGCGCCGCGACGTCCTCGATGGTGAAGGGCTCGGCGCTCTCGGCCGCCAGGTCGGCGTGGAAGAGCACCTGGTAGAGGACGTCGCCGAGCTCCTCGATCAGGTCGGCCCGGTCCCCCGCCTCGATGGCGTCGACGAGCTCGTGCGACTCCTCGATCAGGTAGCGCACGAGCGACTCGTGGGTCTGCTCGGCGTCCCACGGGCAGCCGCCCGGGGCGCGGAGGACGTGGACGGTGCGGATGAGCTCGTCGAGCCGGGGATGCGCGGTCACCCCGCCATCCTCGCATCCGGTCCGGCCGCCTCCGCGGACATCCGGGCGGCGCGGGCGCCCGGTAGCCTCAGGCCCGCGCGAGACGCCGCCGCGCGACGAGGAGGCAGCCGCCGGCGACGAGCGGCACCGCGGCGAGGAGCCCGGGTGACGCCGCGACGGACACCGCGGTCGAGGCACTGGCCAGTGCACCCGCCAGGTTCCAGAGGACCACCGCGACTCCCGCGCCGTCCCCGATCGGGAGCGGCACCGGGCTGAGCAGCTGCGGCGGCAGCGGACCCCGGGTCGCATCCATCGCCCGCGCGGCGACGGCGGCGACGGCGGTCGCGGCGGCCACCGGCACCGCCGCGCCCGGGAGCAGCAGCGAGGCGGCGAGGGCGCCGAGCACCGCGACTCCGACCGCGAGCACCAGCGGGAGGACGGCGTGCAGGAGGAGCAGCTCGAACGGGCCGGGGGCGAGGAGCGCCGGCTGTCCCGCGGTCGCGGCGGCGTGACGGAAGCCGTCGCTCCAGACGCCGGCGCCGAGGTAGGCGAGCACGCCCGCCGCGGCGGCCGGGAGCGCGAGGAGGGAGGACGGCACGATCGCGGCGAGCACGGCGGCGGCGCCGGCGGCGGCCAGCGCGACGACCGCGACCGCCGAGCGTCCGGGAGTGCGCAGCGCGCCGATCGCGTCGCGCACCGGCACCGCGAGGGCGAGCGGGGAGAGGCGGACCGCTCGGAGCCCCCGCCCGATCGCCGGAAGGGCGCGGTACCCGTCGAGCGACTCGGCGAGATCGCCCGTCGCTCCGAGCCGGGCGGTCGCCGACCACTGCCGGGCCTGGGCGAGGAGCCGAGGTCCGCGCGCGGCGTCGAGCAGGCGGGGCGCCGCGGCCAGGAGGACCGCGGCCGACGCGAGCAGCACGGTCGCGTCGCGCACCTCCTCCGCTCCGCTCACGGCCGAGGCGAGGAGGCCGCCCGGCGTGGGCGCACCGGGCAGGAGGGCCCCGAGGACCGCGAGGGAGGCGAGGAGGCCCGCCGCGAGCGCGGGGAGGCGCGAGGGCAGGCACTGACCGGCGAGCCAGGCGACGGCGAGGAGGCCGGCGAACGCGGCGCCGCCGACGACGGCCGCGAGGAGCGGCGCGGAGGCGGCGACGGCGAGGAGCGACGCGACGGCGGAGCAGCACGCCACGAGACCGGCCGACGCCCGGACCACGGGCAGGCGGAGCACCGCCCAGCGGCGCAGATCGGTCGCGAGCAGCACGGCCGTGGTGTGCGGCTCGCCCACCGCGGGTCCGCGCACCCGACCCAGGAGCACGGCGGCGGGCAGGGCGAGACCCGCGGCGAGGGCGATCAGCGGCTCCGGCGCGGCTCCCGCCTCGGCGGCGAGGAGCGCGAGGGCCCGGGCGACGGGGAGGGCGACGACGAGGACGGTCATCGCGGCGAGGTAGCCCACGTAGGCGCGCGGACTCGGCGGAGCCGCGGCGCGGTGCCGGTGCAGAGCCCGCACCTCGGCGACGCGAGCCCTCTCCGCGCGCGTCACGCCCGCTCCAGCTCGACGACCCGCGCGCCCAGACCCTGGATCAGCACAGGGCTGTGGGTCGCGACGACGAGTGCCCGGGACGCGGCTGCGCGCCGCAGGACTTCCGCCACCAGCGGCACCCGCTCGACGTCGAGCCGCTGCTCCGGCTCGTCGAGCAGCAGCACCGCCGAGGGCCGGGCCAGCACGAGCGCGAGGGAGAACAGCTGCGTCTGCCCGGAGGAGAGCTCGTGCGGGAAGCGGCGGGCGAGCGGAGCGAGCGCGAGCGCGTCGAGACCTGCCGCGGCCTCGCGGCGGGCATCGGCGACCGGCGCGCCCCACGAGACGGCCACCATCGCGAGGTGCTCCTCGAGGGTCAGGTCCCGCTCGAAGGGCGGGGTGCCGATCAGGGCGGCGACGGCGCGGCGGTGGGCGGCGGAGCGCTCCTCCGGGGCGCGCCCGGCCACCGCCACGACTCCCTCGCTCGGAGCGGTGAGGCCGGCGATCACCCGCAGGAGCGTGGTCTTGCCGGTGCCGTTGCGGCCCGTCACCGCGACGCGCTCCCCCGCCTCCACCTCGAGCGAGCACGGGGCGAGCAGCTCGACCCCCGAGGCGCGGACCGCGACCCCGCGGACGGCGACCAGCGGGCCGGCGAGCGGCTCCGGCTCTCGAGGACGTCGGGCGGCGAGGAGCGGCATGCCCTCCATCCTGCCAGCGGGCCCTCCCGCAGCGGCGACGGCCGCCGGAGCGGGGCGGCGCGCCTCCGGGGAGCGCCGCCCCGAGGACCTCAGACGGTGACCGGCTCCGGGAACAGCGAGTCCAGGAGCGACGCCACCCACTGGATGAGCGCCCGGTCGCCGAGCGGGACGCCGTCGAGCACGGGCATCGGCACGACGACCGCGTCGGCCTGCTGCAGGTACTTCGCGGTCGGGTACATCCGGCGCAGGCGCACCTGGATCGAGTCGGGCAGGTGAGCGGGAGCCACGCGGACGTTCGAGCCCATCGCGACCACGTCGCTGAGGCCCGCCTTCTGCGCGCGCATGCGCAGCCGCGACACCAGGATGAGGTTCTCGACCGCCTCGGGCAGCTCGCCGTAGCGGTCGGTCAGCTCCTCGACCACGAGGTCGATGCTCCCCTCCTTCGCCGTCGGCGACGACGCGGCCGACAGCTTCTGGTACGCCTCCAGGCGCAGCCGCTCGCTGTCGACGTACTCCTCCGGGATGCGCGCGTCGACGGGCAGCTCGAGCCGCAGCTCGGTCTGCCCCTCGGCGACCTCGCCGCGGAAGGTGTCGACGGCCTCGCCGATCATCCGCAGGTAGAGGTCGAAGCCCACGCCCTGGATGTGCCCGGACTGCTCGCCGCCGAGGAGGTTGCCCGCACCGCGGATCTCGAGGTCCTTCAGCGCGATCTGCATGCCGCCGCCGAGATCCGAGTTGGCGGCCAGCGTCTGCAGCCGGTCGTGCGCGGTCTCGCTCAGCGGCTTCGTCTCGTCGTAGAGGAGGTACGCGTAGGCGCGCTCGCGGCCGCGGCCGACCCGCCCGCGCAGCTGGTGCAGCTGCGAGAGACCGTACTTGTCGGCGCGGTCGACGATCAGCGTGTTGGCGTTCGGGATGTCGAGGCCGGTCTCGACGATCGTCGTCGACACCAGGACGTCGAACTTGCGCTCCCAGAAGTCGACGATGATCCGCTCGAGCTGCGACTCGCTGAGCTTGCCGTGCGCGACCGCGATCCGCGCCTCGGGAACCAGCTCGGCGAGCTGCGAGGCGACGCGGTTGATCGTCGAGACGCGGTTGTGCACGAAGAACACCTGGCCCTCGCGCAGGAGCTCCCGGCGGATCGCGGCCGACACCTGCTTCTCGGAGTAGGGGCCGACGAAGGTGAGGATCGGGTGGCGCTCCTCCGGCGGGGTCGCGAGGGTCGACATCTCGCGGATGCCGGTCACCGCCATCTCGAGCGTCCGCGGGATGGGCGTGGCGCTCATCGAGAGGATGTCGACGTTCTTCTTCAGCGCCTTGAGCTTGTCCTTGTGCTCGACGCCGAAGCGCTGCTCCTCGTCGATCACGAGCAGGCCGAGGTCCTTGAAGACGATGTTGTCGCTGAGGAGCCGGTGGGTCGCGATGACCATGTCGACGGTGCCGTCGGCCAGGCCCTCGATCGTCTCCTTCGACTCCTTCGCGCTCTGGAACCGGCTGAGCGCCCGCAGGTGGACGGGGAAGCCGGCGAAGCGCTCCTGGAACGTCTCGAGGTGCTGGCGGACGAGCAGCGTGGTCGGCACGAGCATCGCGACCTGCTTCCCGTCCTGGATCGCCTTGAACGCGGCGCGCACGGCGACCTCGGTCTTGCCGAAGCCGACGTCGCCCGAGAGCAGGCGGTCCATCGGGATCGGCCGCTCCATGTCGGCCTTGACCTCGTCGATGACGGTGAGCTGGTCGGGGGTCTCGGCGAACGGGAACGCCTCCTCCAGCTCGCGCTGCCAGGGGGTGTCCGGCGGGAACGCGTGCCCGCGGGAGGCCATCCGGGCGGAGTAGAGCTTCACGAGCTCGACCGCGATGTCGCGGACCGCGCGGCGGGCCTTGCTCTTGGCCTGCGCCCAGTCGCTCCCGCCCATCTTGCTCAGCGCCGGAGCCTCGCCGCCGACGTAGCGGGAGAGCAGGTCGAGCTGGTCCGTGGGGACGAGCAGCTTGTCGCCGGGGAAGCCGCGCTTGCTGGGGGCGTACTCGAGCACCAGGTACTCGCGGCGCGTCTTGATCGCGTTGCGGCCCCCGCTGGAGACCTCGCGCTGCGAGAGCTCCACGAACCGGCCGATGCCGTGGGTGGCGTGCACCACGAAGTCGCCGGGGGTGAGCTGCAGCGGGTCGACGACGTTCTTGCGGCGCGACGCGAGCTTCTTCACCGCGCGGGAGTCGTAGCCGACGGTGCGGCCGTAGAACTCCGTGTCGGTGACCAGGGCGAGCTTCGCCTCCTCCACCTCGAAGCCGTGATCGACGGAGGCCTGGACCACGTAGGCCAGACCCGTCTCGAGCCCTGCGGGGAGGTCGGCGACGATGCGGGCGGCGACCTCGTGCTCGGCGAGGACCTGGTCGGTGCGCTCGACCGTGCCGGTGCCGGGCGCGGTCAGGACCACGGTCCAGCCGTCGGCCAGGCGCGCGCGGACGTGGGCGAGGGCGCCCTCGACGCTCGCTCCGAAGCCGGGGACCGGCTCGCCCTCGACGCGGACGGCGAGGATCTCGTCGATCCCGAGCTCCTCCGGCAGCACCTCGGCCTCGCCCGCGGCGGGGCCCTGGCGGAACGTGCTCATCGTCCACCACGGGTGGTCGGGAGCGTCGGCGCCCGGGGCGCTGAGCTTCACGGAGTCGCGGAGCGCGCCGAGCGAGATGAACTCGCCCGAGGCGAGGTCGATGGGGGCCTCGGCGCCGGCGGTCGCCGCGCTCCAGGCCGCCTGCAGGAACTCGCGGTTCGTCTCGGCGAGGCTGATCGCCCGCGTCGCCACGCGCTCGGGGGCGAGGACCGCGACGGCCGCCCCCTCGGGCAGGTAGTGCGAGATCGGGACCAGCCGCTCCAGCAGCGCGGGGGCGAGCGACTCCATCCCCTCGACCGGGATGCCCTCGGCGATCTTGGCGAGCATCGCCGACAGGCTCGGGAACTCGTGCAGCATCTCGCGGGCCCGCTGCCGCACCGCCGGCACCAGCAGCAGCTCGCGGCTCGGCGGGAGGACCACCGAGTCGACCTCGCCCGGGAGCGAGCGCTGATCCGCCACGGAGAAGCCGCGGATGGAGTCGACCTCGTCGCCGAAGAAGTCCACTCGGCTCGGATGCTCGGCCACCGCGGGGAAGACGTCGAGGATGCCGCCGCGCACGGCGAACTCGCCGCGGCGCGTGACCATGTCGACCCGGGCGTAGGCCAGGTCGACCAGCTCGGCCGAGATGCGGCCGAGGTCGTAGCCGCGGGCGCCCTTCACGAGTCGGATCGGCTCGATGTCGGCGAGGTTGTCGGCGACCGGCTGCAGCGCCGCGCGCACGGAGGCGACCACCACGAGGGGCCGCTCGCCCGACCACTGCTTCATCCGCCGCAGCGCGTCCAGGCGCCGCCCCACGATCTCGGCGCTCGGGCTGAGGCGCTCGTGCGGCAGCGTCTCCCACGCGGGGAACTCGACGACGTCCGCGTCCGGCAGCATGCAGCCGAGGGAGGCGCGCACGTTCTCGGAGTCGCGGCCCGTGGCCGTGACCACCAGCGCCGCCTGCGGGCGTCCCGCCTCCGCGCGCCTCTCGATCAGGCCCGCGAGCAGGGGGACCCGGAGGCCGTCGGCCACCGAGAAGTCGGCGTCCCGCACCGCGTACGCGAGAGCATCGTCGAACGTGGAGGCGCGCGACAGCGCCGAGATGATCTCGTTGAGGGGCACGGGTCCAGTTTACGGCCGCCCCGCGGGCCGACCGCCGAGGGAGCCCCGAACCGTCGAGGGAGCCCGGGGCTGCGATCTCCCTCGCCGTCCGGGGTCCCCTCGGCGAAGGGCGGGTCAGGCGCTGGTGTGGAACTTCAGCTGGGCGGCGGAGAGGCCGGAGTCGGCGATGAGCTCGACGGCGTCGGCGGCGTCCGAGACCAGGATCGGGAGCGCCTCGCGCTCCGGGCCGGCGAAGTCCTTCAGCACGAAGTCGGCGGCCTGCTGGCGGCCCGGCGGGCGGCCGATGCCGACCCGCACGCGCAGGAACTCGGCTCCTCCGGTCGCCGCGAGGATGTCGCGGATGCCGTTGTGCCCTCCGTGACCGCCGCCCTGCTTGAGGCGCAGGGTGTCGAAGGGGATGTCGAGCTCGTCGTGCACGACGATCAGGTGTGCCGGGTCGACCGAGTAGAAGTCGAGCAGCTGCGCCGTCGGCCCGCCGGAGAGGTTCATGAAGCTGTTGGGCTTGCCCAGCACGAGCTTCGGTCCGCCCGGGCGGAGGAAGCCCTCGGCGACCACGGCGTTGGCGCGGTTGTGCCGGCGGAACGAGCCGCCGATCCGCGTCGCGAGCTCGTCGAGCACCATCTGGCCGACGTTGTGCCGGTTGCGCGCGTACTGCGCGCCCGGGTTGCCCAGTCCGACGACCAGCCAGGTGTCACCCATGTCGTTCCTCTTCCTCGGGGGCGGCGGAGGGACTCCCCCGCCGGACGCGGAACGGGCCCGCCGCGGCTGCGAGCGGGCCCGTTCCCGGGGTGGTGCGGACTACTCCGCGGTCTCGGCGACGATGTCGCCCGAGGCCGGGGTCTCGTCGTCCTCGCCCAGGTCCTGCTCGACCTCGGCGGTGACGTTGACGATGAGCACCTCGGCGTCGGTGACCAGCGTGGCGCCCTCGGGGAGCGTGACGTCAGCGGCGGTGATCTGCGTGCCGGCCTCGAGGCCCTCGACGGAGACGACGATGTTCTGCGGGATGCGCGTGGCGTCGACCTCGAGCGAGAGGGTGTTCGACTCGATCGAGACGAGGGTGCCGGGAGCGGCGTCGCCCTCGACGTGCACGGGGATGTCCACCTCGACCTTCTCGCCCTTGTTGATGACGACGAGGTCGATGTGCTCGATGATCTGGCGCACCGGGTCGCGCTGGATGTCCTTCACCAGGGTGGTCTGCGCGGCGCCCTCGATGTCGAGCTCGAGGATCGCGTTCGCCTTGCGGGTGAGCAGGAGCACCTGGTGGCCCGGGAGGGTGAGGTGCTGGGGCTCGGTGCCGTGGCCGTAGAGGACCGCGGGGATCTTGTCCTGCGCGCGGATCTTGCGGGCGGCGCCCTTGCCGAACGAGGTGCGGACCTCGACGACGACCTTGTTGGTCAGTTCAGCCATGATGTTCTCCTTGGGCGGCGCGCACGCCACCGGATCGGGTCGTGGCCTGCGGCCACGGACGGTTTGTCGACTCGAACGCATGTCAGCGTGAGGAGAAGTCCGTGGCGCCCCGTGGGGGCCTCGCCTGCTTCCACCGCGTCGATCACGGATGCACGTGCATCCCTCGCCGAAGTTCAGCTGCCGATCCTACCCGGCATCGCGGCCGCCCGCCAGCAGAGCGGTCGCGCCGCCGGACTCGGAGCCGGACGTCCAGGCGGACCGCCTACCGTGCGGGTATGACGAGCGACGACTTCGGCTCCTACGTCGAGAAGAACGGCTTCCACCGCGACACGAACTACATCCCGACGCGGATCACCGCCGACGGCCGCGACGGGTACCCGGTGGAGGCGGGGCGCTACCGCCTCGTCGTCTCCCGCGCCTGCCCGTGGGCGAACCGCGCCGTGATCGTGCGGCGCCTGCTCGGGCTCGAGGACGCCCTCTCGATGGGCATCTGCGGGCCCACCCACGACAAGCGCAGCTGGACCTTCGACCTCGATCCGGGCGGGGTCGACCCGGTGCTGGGCATCCCCCGCCTCCAGGACGCGTTCTTCGCCCGCTTCCCCGACTACCCGCGCGGGATCACCGTCCCGGCCCTCGTGGACATCCCGAGCGGCCAGGTCGTCACCAACGACTACCCGGTGATGACGCTCGACTTCTCCACCGAGTGGACCGCGTTCCACCGCGACGGCGCCCCCGACCTCTACCCCGAGGAGCACCGCGAGGAGATCGACGAGATCGCCGAGCTGGTTTTCCACGACGTGAACAACGGCGTCTACAAGTGCGGCTTCGCCGGCTCGCAGCGCTCCTACGACCGGGCCTACGACCGCCTCTGGGCGCGGCTGGACTGGCTGGAGGAGCGGCTGAGCACCCGCCGCTACCTGGTCGGCGACACCATCACCGAGGCGGACGTGCGGCTCTTCACGACGCTCGCCCGCTTCGACGCCGTCTACTACAGCCACTTCAAGGCCAACCGGAACCTGCTGTCGGCGATGCCCGCGCTCTGGGGCTACGCCCGCGACCTCTTCGCCACTCCGGGGTTCGGCGACACGATCGACTTCACCCACATCAAGTCGCACTACTACGAGGTGCAGCGGGACATCAATCCGACCGGCGTCGTCCCCAAGGGCCCGGACCTCTCCGGCTGGCTCGTCCCCTCGCGCCGCGAGGAGCTCGGCGGCCGCCCGTTCGGCGACGGCACTCCCCCGCCGCCGCCGATCCCGTCGGAGCGCGTCCCCCTCGGCCACGGCGCCTGACCGGCTCCGGTCGCGGTCGTCGCGGCGCGCGCAAGACCGTGCGCGCGCCGCACGACCGATGTGCAGCCGGGAGACGGCTCGGACCCGGGCTCCCCGGAGCGACCCGGGGCTAGCCTGGGCTCGCCCCTGAACGCGAACGTCGAGGAGAACCGTGTCTGACAAGCCCACCGCCACAGCCAACATCGGAGTCGTCGGTCTGGCGGTGATGGGCTCGAACCTCGCCCGCAACCTCGCCAGCCGCGAGGGCAACACGGTCGCGGTGTTCAACCGCTCCTACGGCCGCACCGAGACCCTCATCACGGAGCACCCGGAGGCGGGCTTCGTCGCGTCCGAGACCATCGAGGACTTCGCCGCCTCGCTCGCCACCCCGCGCACCGCGATCATCATGGTCCAGGCCGGCCGCGGCACCGACGCCGTGATCGAGCAGCTGACGAAGGTCTTCGAGCCCGGCGACATCATCGTCGACGGCGGCAACGCGCTCTTCACCGACACCATCCGCCGCGAGAAGGCCGTCCGCGAGACCGGCATCCACTTCGTCGGCACCGGCATCTCCGGCGGCGAGGAGGGCGCGCTCAAGGGCCCGTCGATCATGCCCGGCGGCTCGGTCGAGTCCTACAGGACGCTCGGCCCGATCCTCTCGTCGATCGCCGCGGTCGCCGAGGGCGAGCCCTGCGTCACCCACATCGGCACCGACGGCGCCGGCCACTTCGTCAAGATGATCCACAACGGCATCGAGTACGCCGACATGCAGCTCATCGCCGAGGCGTACGACCTGCTCCGCACCGTCGGCGGACACGAGCCCGCCGCCATCGCCGAGGTCTTCGACGCCTGGAACAAGGGCGACCTCGAGTCGTACCTCATCGAGATCACCGCCGAGGTGCTCCGCCAGGTCGACGCCGACACCGGCAAGCCCTTCATCGACGTCGTCCTCGACCAGGCCGGCTCGAAGGGCACCGGCGTCTGGACCGTGCAGAACGCGCTCGACCTCGGCGTCCCCGTCGGCGGCATCGCCGAGGCCGTCTTCGCCCGTGCCGTGTCCTCCCACCCCGAGCAGCGCGGGGCCGTGCAGGCCCGCGTCACCTCGCGCCCGACCCCGGTCGAGAAGTACGAGGGCTTCGAGGACGACGTGCGCGCCGCGCTCTACGCCTCCAAGGTCGTCGCCTACTCGCAGGGCTTCGACGCGATCATCGCCGGGGCCGAGAAGTACGGCTGGGAGATCGACAAGGGAGCGGTCGCCAAGATCTGGCGCGCGGGCTGCATCATCCGCGCCCAGTTCCTCAACCGCATCGTCGACGCCTACGACGAGAACGCCGGCATCACGACCCTCCTCGAGGACCCGTACTTCGCCGAGGCCGTCGCCAACGGCGAGGCCGCCTGGCGCCGCATCGTCTCGACCGCCGCGCTCTCGGGCGTGCCGATCCCCGGCTTCGGCGCCGCGCTGTCGTACTACGACTCGCTCGCCTCCAAGCGCCTCCCGGCCGCTCTCGTGCAGGGCCAGCGCGATTTCTTCGGAGCGCACACCTACAAGCGCGTCGACAAGGAGGGCACCTTCCACACACTGTGGTCGGGCGACCGCACCGAGGTCGAGCAGGACCCCTCCACTCACTGACCCGCGTCGCACGGGAAGGCGCCCCCGCCCGCAGGATCCTCGGATCCTCGGGCGGGGGCGCCTTGCTCGTCGCGGAGGGAGCTCCCCCGTCGTCAGCGGAGCCGGGCGGTGGCGTCCGGCTCCCCGAGCGGGCGCTCGACGCCCGGGCCGGCTGACCCCTCAGCTCCGGAACGCCCGCGCGATCAGGAGCGCCGCCAGGAGCACCGCTGCGGCGGCCGCCGTGGCAGCCGGGAGGGCGAGCAGGAGCAGCAGCGAGACCGCGGCCGACGCGAGGGCCGGGCCGCTCGCCCCGGCAGCTCCGTGGTCGAGGCGCCGCACGATGGTCGCCACCAGCAGGGCGGCCACGGCGAAGGCGAGCAGCGCGTCGGCGTCGAGGATCACGACCGCGAGCACGGCGACCAGGCAGAGGACCAGCTGGGCCGCCGCGGGCACGCCGGTCCTGCGGTTCCTGGCGGCGAGCACCGCCGGCATCTCCCCTGCGTCGGCGAGACGCACGAGGGCGCGCGCATCCCTCCTCCCGAGGTCGAGGAGCGCGAGCAGGACCGCGATCACAGCGGCGGCCCCGACGAGCCCGGTGGCGGGCGTGCCCCGGGTGACAGCGCTCAGGGGGGTCTCCGAGGACGCGAGGACCTCGGGACCGGCCGCCAGGAGCAGACCGGTGGCGAGCGCGGCGGCGGCCGCCGTGGCGATCCCGATGCGCAGCAGGGCTGGGCGGAGAGCCGTCACCGCGCCGGAGCGGGACGTCGGCAGGAGGATCAGGAGCAGCGCCGCGGCGGTGCCGGCTCCCAGCGGCCCTCCGTCGCGCAGCGGGTCGAGCGGCGCGGGGTCCGGAGGGGACACCAGCACGATCACGGCGGCGGCGGCCAGCAGGACGACGACCGCACCGACGAGGAGCAGGACCGGGCGAGCGGGGAGGCGCCCGCCGCGCAGGCCGAAGAGCGCGACGGCCACGAGCAGCAGGACGGCCAGGGGCCGGGCCGCTCCCCCGAGGACCGACTGGGCCGCGGTCAGGGCCAGCGCGGCCGAGGCGAAGGCGCGCCCGACGATCCCGAGCCACTCGGAGGAGGGGCCGTCGTGGACGGTGCGCCCGGCGTCGGCGACGGCGCTCAGGGCCGCGGCGGCCGCAGCGACGGCGAGCCCGAGGAGCAGCCACCAGCCCGCTGCGGCGGCGGCCGGCGACCAGACCAGGAAGACCGCCGCCAGGGCGAGGGTCGCATCCGAACGCTGGGGCACGGCCTCACCCTAGGCGGTGGAGCCGGGGCGGGACCCGGGTGCGCTGTGCAGGGCGCACCCGGGGCGCGGGGTCCTACGCGTCGCCGTCGAACATCGACGTCACGGAGCCGTCGTCGAAGACCTCGTGGATGGCGCGGGCCAGCAGCGGAGCGATGGGCAGGATCGTCAGGCGGTCCCAGGTCTTCTCCGGCGGCAGCGGCAGGGTGTCGGTGACGACGACCGAGTCGATGAACTCGGAGCTCAGGAGCTCGACCGCCGGGTCCGAGAAGACGGCGTGGGTCGCCGCGACGACCACGCCGATCGCGCCCGCCTTCTTCAGCGCCTCGGCCGCCTTCGCGATGGTGCGCCCGGTGTCGATGAGGTCGTCGACGAGGAGGCAGACGCGGCCCTTCACCTCGCCGACGATCTCGTGGACGGAGACCTGGTTGGCGACCTTCGGGTCGCGGCGCTTGTGGATGATCGCCAGCGGGACGCCGAGCTTGTCGCTCCAGATGTCGGCGACGCGGACGCGGCCCATGTCGGGCGAGACGATGGTGAGGGTCGAGGGGTCGAGCTTCTCGCGGAAGTGCTCGAGCAGCACCGGCATCGCGAAGAGGTGGTCGACGGGGCCGTCGAAGAAGCCCTGGATCTGCGCCGCGTGCAGGTCGACCGACATGATCCGGTCGGCTCCCGCCGCCTTGAAAAGGTCCGCGACGAGGCGGGCCGAGATCGGCTCGCGGCCGCGGCCCTTCTTGTCCTGGCGCGCGTAGGGGTAGAAGGGGGCGACCACGGTGATCCGCTTGGCGGAGGCGCGCTTGAGCGCGTCGACCATGATCAGCTGCTCCATCAGCCACTCGTTGATCGGGGACGTGTGCGACTGGAGGACGAACACGTCGCCTCCGCGGACCGACTCGCCGTAGCGGACGTAGAGCTCGCCGTTGGCGAAGGTGCGCCCCTCGGTCGTGACGAGCTCGGTCCCGAGCTCGGCGGCGACCGCCTCCGCCAGTGCCGGATGCGCCCTCCCCGAGACGAGGACCAGGCTCTTCTTGTTGCTGGCGGTGATGCCGGTCACTGTGCTCCGCTTCCTCCGGTGGGCGCCTGGTCGGATCCGGTGGGATCCGACGCCAGGGCCGCCTCGGCGGCGTCGGCCGCTGCGGTGCCCGGACGGTGGGTCTGCACCCACCCGGCCATGTTGCGCTGCGGAGCGACGGTGATCCCGAGGGCTCCGGCGGGGATGTCCTTGCGGATGACCGTGCCGGCGCCCGTGTACGCTCCGTCACCGATTCTAACGGGGGCGACGAAGACGTTGTGCGACCCCGCACGCACGTGCGAGCCCACCACGGAGGACGCCTTGCTCACCCCGTCGTAGTTGGCGAAGATCGAGCCGGCGCCGATGTTCGACTCCTCGCCGATGACCGCGTCGCCGACGTAGGAGAGGTGCGGGACCTTCGATCCCTCCCCGATGACGGCGTTCTTGGTCTCGACGTAGGTGCCGATCTTGCCGCGGGCGCCGAGCACGGTGCCGGGGCGGAGGAACGAGAACGGGCCGACCTGGGCCTTCGCGCCGATGACGGCGAGCGTCGCGTCGGAGCGCTTCACGACCGCGTCCTCGCCGACCTCGCAGGAGTCGAGCGTGGTGTCCGGGCCGATGACCGCACCGGTGGCGATGACGGTCGGGCCCTTGATCTGCGTGCCCGGGAGGATCTCGACGTCCGGGGCGAGGACCGCGTCCACGTCGATCCAGGTCGTCGCCGGATCCTGGATCGTGACGCCCTCGAGCTGCCAGCGGCGCACGATGCGCGCGTTGAGCTCGAGCGCCGCGTCGGCGAGCTGGGCGCGGTCGTTGATCCCGGCCACGAGCCAGCGGTCCTGCACGGGGACGGCCTCGATCGCGCGGCCGGCGGCCTTGAGCGCGGCGGCGGCGTCGGTGAGGTACTTCTCCCGCTGGGCGTTCTCGGTGCCGATCGCGCCGATGACCGAGCGGAGCGCGGCGGCGTCGAAGGCGTAGACGCCGGCGTTGATCTCGCTGAGGTCGAGCTCGTCGGGGCTCGCGTCCTTCTGCTCGACGATGGAGGCGAAGGCGCCGTCGCCGCCGCGGACGATCCGGCCGAAGCCGGTCGGGTCCTCGAGCACGCAGGAGAGCATGGTGAGCGCGTTCGCCGCGGCGAGGTGCTCGTCGAGCAGGCGGCGGAGGGTCGGCGCGTCCAGCAGCGGGACGTCGGCGCTCAGCACGACGACCGTGCCGGCGAAGGACTCCGGGAGCGCCGCGAGGCCCTGCTCGACCGCGCGGCCGGTGCCGGGCGTCTCGTCCTGGTCCACCACCAGCGCGGAGGGGGTGTGCTCGAGGACGGCCTCGGCGACCCGGTCGCGCTCGTGGCGCACCACGGTGACGACGTGCGCCGCGTCGAGCGAGGCGGCCGTGTCGAGCACGTGCCCGAGCAGCGGCCTCCCGGCGAGGCGGTGCAGGACCTTCGGGGTGCGGGACTTCATGCGGGTGCCCTGGCCTGCCGCCAGGATCACGACGGCGAGCGTGCTGTCTGCCATGTTCTTCGCGTTCTCCTCCGTGAGCGCACCGTCCTGGTGCCGCTCCGCCACCAGGATTCGAACCTGGACCGGACAGCTCCAAAGGCTGCCGTGCTGCCGTTACACCATGGCGGACCGCGCGATCGCGCGCCGTCCATCCTGCCATCCCCGCGCCCCCGGCCCCGCCTCGGGCGCGGGCGGCCGCCGCTCGGGCGGGCGACGGCGGCCCGGGAGGCCCCCGCCTCCCGGCCCGTCCGCCTCCCGGCATCCCCCGAGCCGCCCAGCCGCCACAATGGACGGGTGAGTGCGAATGACGAGGTCGACGGGATCGTCGACGCCTGGGTCCGGGAGCGGCCCGATCTCGACTTCACGCCGCTCCAGGTCTTCTCGCGGATGCGCCGGCTGGCCAAGCAGCTCGAGCGCGCGCGCGGCAGCGCCTTCGGCCGGTCCGAGCTCGAGACGTGGGAGTTCGACGTGCTCTCGGCCCTGCGGCGCGCGGGAGCGCCCTACCGGATGAGCCCCAAGCAGCTCCTCCAGGCGACCATGGTCACCAGCGGCACCATGACCAACCGCATCGACCGGCTGGTCGAGCGCGACCTGGTCGAGCGCCTCGACGACCCGAACGACGGGCGCGGCGTGCTGGTGCAGATGACGCCGTCGGGACTCGCCCGGGTCGACGCGGCGATCACCCGCCTGGTCGACGCGGAGCAGGAGCTGCTCGGCGCGCTCACCCACGCCCAGCAGGAGCGGCTGGCGCAGCTCCTCCGCAAGCTCTCCCTCGACTTCGGCTGAGCCGGTCGCCCCGGGCCCGGGACCGCGTCCCGCACACGCGGTACGGGACAGCTGCCGGAGCGGCGGAGGAGACCGGCGTCAGCCCTCGAGCTGCTCCGAGAGCTCCAGCCAGCGCAGCTCGAGCTCGGCCGTCTCGTCCTCGTAGGCGCGGAGCGAGGCGTTGAGCGCCAGGATGCCGTCGTAGTCGTCCTGGTCGTGCGTCGCCATCTTCTCGTGCACGGTCTTCGTCAGCTGCGTGAGCTTGTGCAGGCGCCGGTCGATCGCCGACACCTCCTTCTCGGCGGTGCGCCGCTCGGCCCCCGCGAGTCCGCTCGACGCCGGCGCGGCGGAGGAGGAGCCCGACGACGCCGCCGCGGGCGCACCCTTCTCGAGCGCGCGGCGCAGGTCGAGGTACTGCTCGACGCCGCCGGGCAGGTGGCGGAACGCGCCGTCCATCACGGCGTACTGCTGGTCGGTGACGCGCTCGAGCAGGTACCGGTCGTGCGAGACGACGAGGAGGGTGCCCGGCCAGGAGTCGAGCAGGTCCTCGATCGCGGCGAGCATGTCGGTGTCGAGGTCGTTGGTCGGCTCGTCGAGGATCAGCACGTTGGGCTCGCTGAGCAGGATGAGCAGGAGCTGGAGCCTCCGGCGCTGACCGCCCGAGAGGTCCTTCACCGGCGTCGAGAGCTGCGCGCTCGAGAAGCCGAGCCGCTCGAGCAGCTGGCCCGGGGTCATCTCCTTGCCGCCGATGGAGTAGCTGGTGCGCTGCTCCGCGATGATCTCGCGGACGGGCCGGTGCTGGACACCGGTCAGCTCGCGCAGCTGCTGGTCGAGGATCGCGACGCGCACGGTGGTGCCGCGCTTCACCCGTCCGCTCGTCGGCTCCACGCTGCCCGCGACCAGGCCGAGGAGGGTCGACTTGCCGGCGCCGTTCACGCCGAGGATGCCGGTGCGCTCGCCGGGCGCGATCCGCCACTCGATGCGGTTGAGGACGGTCCGCTCGCCGTAGCGGACGGTGACGTCGAGCAGGTCGACGACGTCCTTGCCCAGGCGCGAGACGGCGAGCTGCGAGAGCGAGACCGAGTCGCGCACCGGGGGCTCGTCCTCGATCAGCTGGTTCGCGGCGTCGATCCGGAACTTGGGCTTGGCCGTGCGGGCGGGGGCGCCGCGCCGGAGCCAGGCGAGCTCCTTCTTCATCAGGTTCTGTCGCTTGGCCTCCATGGTCGACGCCATCCGATCGCGCTCCACGCGCTGCAGGATGTACGCCGCGTACCCGCCCTCGAACGGCTCGACGAGGCGGTCGTGCACCTCCCAGGTGGCGGTGCAGATCTCGTCGAGGAACCACCGGTCGTGGGTGACGACCGCGAGCCCGCCCGACGACGCCGCCCAGCGGCGCTTGAGGTGCTCGGCGAGCCAGGCGATGCCCTCGACGTCGAGGTGGTTGGTGGGCTCGTCGAGGAAGACGACGTCCCAGTCGCCGACGAGCAGCTTCGCGAGGGCGACCCGGCGCCGCTGGCCGCCCGAGAGGGAGCCGACCACTCCGTCCCAGGGGACGTCGCGCAGCAGGCCCGCGATCACGTCTCGGGTGCGCGCATCGCCCGCCCACTCGTGCTCCTGGAGCCCGCCGACGACGGCCTGGGCGACGGTGAGGTCCTCGTCGACCGTGTCGGCCTGGTCGAGCATCCCGAGCGTGACGCCGCGGCGGTGCGTGACGCGGCCGCTGTCCGGCTCGAGGCGCTGCGCGAGCAGGCGCAGGAGGGTCGACTTGCCGTCGCCGTTGCGTCCGACGATCCCGATGCGGTCGCCCTCCTCGATCCCCAGGGAGACGTCGTCGAAGATCACGCGTGTGGGGTACTCGAGTCGCAGCGCCTCGGCGCCCAGCAGATGTGCCATAGGGATCCAGCCTAGGCGGTGCCGCCTGAGCGGTCCGCCGCGGGTCGATCACAGTGCGGCCGGGTCGCGGCCCCCGGACCTCAGCCCGCGGGTGCCGGCTCCGAGACGGACACCGAGCGGCGGTGCAGTCCCGTGGCACCGTCAGGAGCGGGCGGGCGCTCGACCGTGGTCTGCACCGTGCCGTCCGCGTCGGTGGCGCGCACGGTCACGACGTGGTCGCCGACCGTCGCGTCCCACTCGAGGACCCACTGGATCCACGTGTCCGCGGTGACCTGCTCGGCGAGGCGCGCCTCCTGCCAGGCGCCGCCGTCGATCTGCACCTCCACCTTCGCGATGCCGGTGTGCGGCGCCCAGGCGACTCCCGCCACGGCGACCGTCCCCGCCTCGACGGGCTGGCCCTGGCGCGGCACATCGATCCGCGACTCGATCTTGATCGGACCGCGCTCGGTCCAGCCGCGCGTCGACCAGTACGCCAGGTCCTCCGCGAAGGTCGTGACCTTCAGCTCGACGACCCACTTCGTCGCCGAGACGTAGCCGTACAGGCCGGGGACGACCATCCGGACGGGGAAGCCGTGCTCGACCGGGAGCGGCTCGCCGTTCATCCCGACGGCGAGCAGGCTCGCGCGGTCCTCGTCCTGCAGCACGTCGAGCGGGCTGGAGGCGGTGAAGCCGTCGATGCTCCGCGAGAGCACCATGTCGGCGCCGGCGGTCGGCCGGGCCCGGGCCAGCAGCTCGCGGATCGGGTAGCCCAGCCAGAGGGCGGTGCCGATCAGGTCGCCGCCGACCTCGTTGGACACGCACGACAGGGTGACCAGGTGCTCCTCGAGCGGCAGTGCGAGCAGCTCGTCCCAGGTGATCTCGATCTCCTCCTCCACCATGCCGGTGATCTTGAGCGACCAGTCGGCGGGCTCGACCGACGGCACCGAGAGCGCGGTGTCGATCCGGTAGAACGAGGCGTTGGAAGTGACGTAGGAGCTGATGCCGTCGATGTCGTCGAGCACGGCGCCGGCCGGGACGGGCGCGGCGGCCGAGGCGGGAGCCGGCAGGGACACGGCCTCGCGCACGGCGGTGACGGCGGCGGAGGCGGACGTGAGGAAGCGGGCGCCGATGCCGGCGGCGACCGCGGCGACTCCGGCGATCCCGACCAGGCGGAGGAACGACCGGCGGTCCGGGGAGTCGCTCTCGCGCTCCTCCTGCCAGCCGCGGAGGCGGACGGAGGCCGAGCGGAGCACCGCGGCACCGGCCACCATGCCCACGACGCTCGGCGCCGCGTCGATCCCGGACGCGCCTTCGCGGCTGACGGCGGCGAGCGCACCGGCGCCCGCGACGACGGCCAGCAGCAGCACGCCGAACGGCGGGCGGCGGTACTCGAGGACTCCCGCGCCGACGGCCAGCAGCGCGATCGCGAGGCCGATCGAGACCAGCAGCACGAGCTTGTCGCCGGTGCCGAAGAGCGCGATGACCGTGTCCTTCACGCCCGGGGGCACGATGTCGATGACGAAGCCGCCGACCGCGACCAGCGGACTGCCGCCCGCTCCGGTGAAGACCGCGACGACCTCGGCGGCCGCGAGGGCGACGACGGCGGCCACGATCCCGGAGAGGATCGCGAAGAGGGTGGCTCGGCGGGACATGAGCGGCACTCTAAGCCACGAGGTCGGAACTTCTCTGCGGACCGTCTGTGGAGGGCGCCGGACGCGAGGCTCGCGAGCCCCGCTCCGGAGGCACCGCCTCCGCGACTAGGTCGAGAGCAGGCGAGCCCCGTGGACCGGGCCGGACACCCGCACGGCGCTCAGCCGCGCGGAGCTCAGCTCGCGCTGCAGGTCGGCCGCCGCATCGGCGTCCGGAGCGAGGAACGCGACGGTCGGGCCGGACCCCGAGACGAGGCCGCCGAGCGCCCCGCGGCCCTCGCCGAGCTCGAGGATGCGGGCGAGCCCGGGCTGCAGGTGCAGCGCCGGCGCCTGGAGGTCGTTGTGCATCGCGTCGGCGAGCATGGCGGCGTCGCCGGCGCGGAGGGCCTGCAGCACGTTGGGATCGATGGCGGGGGTCGCCGAGATCGGGCGGAAGTCGTGCAGGTGGCGCTCGCGGTGCCGGTCGAGCTCGCTGTAGACCTCGGGGGTCGACAGGCCCTCCTCCGAGAGGACCAGCACCCACTCGAAGCGGCCCTTGGCGAGCGCCGGGCTCAGCTCGTCGCCTCGGCCGACTCCGATCGCGGTGCCACCGGTGAAGGAGAAGGGGACGTCGGCGCCGAGGCTCGCGGCGATGCCCAGCAGCTGCTCCCTCGTGCACGCCGTACCCCAGAGCGCGTCGCAGGCGAGCAGGGTCGCGGCCGCGTCGGCCGAGCCGCCGCCCATGCCGCCGGCGATGGGGACGTTCTTCTCGATCTCGAGGTGCACGCCGCCGCGGTAGCCGGTCGCCCGGGCGAGCGCCCGAGCCGCCTTGATCGCGAGGTTGGAGCCGTCGACGGCCAGGCGGGAGGTGTCGATCGAGCCCGAGAAGGAGACCGAGAAGTCGGCCGCCTCCTCCGCGAACACGTCCTCGTAGAGGGAGAGCGACTGGAACGCGGTGGCCAGCTCGTGGTACCCGTCGTCGCGCACGGCGCCGACCTTGAGGAACACGTTGATCTTGCCGGGCGCCCGCGCGTGGACCCGGTTCGACGTCGCGCGGTGGGCCATGCATCCACGCTACAGGGTGGCGGAGGCGCCCTCGTCCGCACCCGGGGCGGGCTCCCCGTCGCCGTCCGTGTCGTCCCCGTCGGTCTCCGCCGGCGACCCGTCGGGCACCGCCGCGCCGCGCACGGGGACCCGCGCCGGATCGAGCTCGCGGCCCAGGCGGACGAAGGCGGCGACGTCCAGCTCCTCGCCGCGCGCGGTCTGCGGGACGCCGGCCCGCTCGAGCGCGACGATCGCCGCGGCGCTGTCGCCGAAGAGGGTCGCGAGCGACTGGCGGAGCATCTTCCTCCGCTGCGCGAACGCCGCGTCGACGACCGCGAAGACGGCGCGGCGCAGGGTCTCGTCGCCCGGCTCCTCGCCGCGGTCGAACGCGACGAGCACGCTGTCGACGTTCGGCACCGGCCAGAAGATCTGACGCGAGACCGCGCCGCCCGTCGTCCAGGAGCCGAACCACGCCGCCTTGACGCTCGGGCCGCCGTAGACCTTGGAGCCGGGACCGGCGGCGAGCCGGTGCCCGACCTCGGACTGCACCATCACCACTCCGGACCGGATGCTGGCGAAGTGCTCGAGGAAGTGCAGGAGCACCGGCACCGAGATGTTGTACGGGAGGTTGGCGACGAGCCGGACCGGCTCCCCCGGCAGGTCGAGCACCTTCATCGCGTCGGCGTGCACGACCGCGAGATCGGCGCCCGGCGCCATCAGCTCGACGGTGCGCGGCAGCTGCTCGGCGAGGCGCCCGTCGATCTCGACGGCCACGACCTGCGCGCCCGCCTCGAGCAGGCCGAGGGTCAGCGATCCGAGGCCGGGGCCGATCTCGACGACGGTCTCCCCCGGGCGCACCCGAGCGAGCTTGACGATGCGGCGGACCGTGTTGGCGTCGTGCACGAAGTTCTGGCCGAGCTTCTTGGTCGGCGTGACGTCGAGGAGGCCCGCGAGGTCGCGGATCTCGGCCGGGCCCAGCAGGCGCGGGATCGCGGCGGCCGTCGGCTCGGCGGCGTGGCGGCCGCTCATGCGAGGGGTCCGACCGGCTCCGTCGGCTCGGAGCCGACCTCGCCGCCCCACTCGCCGTACACGGCCTCCGTGTTCGAGGCGATCGTCGCGGCCAGGTGGCCGACGTCGGTCTCGAGGGTCGCGGCCATCGAGCGCAGGGTGTGCGGGAGGAGGTAGGGCGCGTTCGGGCGGCCGCGGAAGGGCGACGGAGTGAGGTACGGCGCGTCGGTCTCGACCAGGATGAGGTGCCGCGGAGTCGCGACGAGCGCCTCCCGCAGCGGCTCGGCGTTCTTGAACGTCACGGTGCCGGCGAAGGAGAGGTACCAGCCCTCGTCCGTGCACATCCGCGCCATCTCCGCGTCCCCGGAGAAGCAGTGGAAGACGGTGCGCTCGGGGGCGCCGACGCGGCGCAGGGTCTCGATGACCTCGCGGTGCGCGTCGCGGTCGTGGATCTGCAGCGCGAGGTCGTGCTCCTTCGCGATGCGGATGTGCTCCTCGAAGGAGCGGAACTGCGCGGCGCGGCCGCTCTCGCCGGTGCGGAAGAAGTCGAGCCCGGTCTCGCCGATGGCGCGCACCCGCGGCTGCTCCGCCAGCTCGGCGATCACGGCGAGGGCGGCGTCGAGCTCGCCGCGCTGCTCCAGCTCGGGCGCCTCGTTGGGGTGGATCGCGACGGCGGCCAGCATGCGCGGCTCGCTCGCCGCCTGCTCGGCCGACCAGCGGCTCGTCTCGACGTCCGTGCCGACCTGGACGACGCCGCGGACGCCGACGGTGGAGGCCCGGTCGAGCTGCTCGCGGTGGTCGAGCGGCTCGAGGCCGTCGGCGATCTCGAGGTGCGTGTGGTTGTCGTAGACGGGGACGACGAGCGCCTCGGGCAGCGGCGGGTACGTCAGGTCGCGGCCGGACGAGGCCTCGCGGGAGCGGACGTGCTGGCTGTCGGTCATGCGCTCCAGGCTACCGGGAGGGCTCGCGGGGGCCGGAGTCCCGGGCGGACGAGGGCCGAGAGGCGGCCAATGAGGCGCCCTGAGCGGATCGGGTCAGCACCCGATCGGATCGGGACAGCCCGCCTCCCGCGCCGCCGGGAGGCTGGAGCCATGACAGACACCGAGCTCCTCGCCCCTTCCGCACCCGGCTCCCTCGCCGGGCGCCACGCCCTCGTCACCGGATCCTCGAGCGGGATCGGTGCGGCCATCGCCCGCCGCCTCGCCGGGGCCGGCGCTCACGTCCTCGTGCACGGACGCGACCCCGAGCGGACCGGGTCCGTCGTCCGCGGCATCCGCGCCGACGGGGGCACCGCCTCAGCGCTCGTCGCCGACCTCGCGGGCACGCCGGAGGAGACACGCGCCGTCGCCGCCCGGGCGCTGACCCTCCTCGACGGGCGGATCGACGTCCTGGTCAACAACGCCGGAGTGTTCCCGGTCGGGCCGACCGCCGACCTCAGCGACGCCGACGTCGAGTCCCTCCTCACCACGAACATCCGCGTGCCGCACCAGCTCGTCGCGGCCATCGCCCCGGCCATGGCCGATCACGGGAGCGGAGTGGTCGTCAACATCACCTCGTGGATGGGACGGGTGGGAACGCCCGGGACCGCGCTCTACCCCGCGACCAAGGCGGCGCTGGAGCACCTCACGCGGGCGTGGGCGGCCGAGTACGGCCCGAGCGGCGTGCGCGTGGTCGCCGTCGCGCCCGGCGCGACCCTCACGCCCGGCAACGAGCACGCCGCGGCGATCCTGGAGCAGATGACCGCGTCCGCCCCCGCCGGCCGGCCCGGACGTCCGGACGAGATCGCCCTGGCCGTGCGCTGGCTCGTCTCGGACGAGGCCTCGTACGTCCACGGCACGACGCTCGACGTCGACGGAGGCATCGTCGGCGCCCGCGTCTGACGCCGCGGTACGCACCGCTCGGAGTCCCGCGACAGCGCCCGCCGCTCAGTGGATCTGGACGAGCGGCCCGGGGTGGAGCGCAGCGTCGGCCGCGGGGGTCGTCTCGTAGGCGCGGCGGTAGTCGCGCCCGAAGTGCGACGCGCTCGCGTAGCCGACCGCGGCCGCGGCCTGCGCGGCGGTGTCGCCCCGGACCAGGAGCAGTCTCCTGGCCTCCCCCAGGCGGAGCCGCCGCAGGTAGCTCAACGGCGACATCCCGGTCAGCTCGCGGAAGCGGCGGGTGAGCGTGGGCACGCTGGTGCCCGCCTCCGCGGCGAGCGCGCCGAGGGTCCAGCCGCGCGAGAGCGACGCGCTCATCGCCTCGACCGCACGGGAGACGGCCTCCGAGCGGACGGTGCTGGACGCGGCCAGCAGCCGGAGCGCCTGGTCCGTCTGCAGCAGCCGCAGCACGAGCTCGCGCGTGATCGCGGGGGCCAGCACCGGGATGTCGGCGGGGGCGTCGAGCAGACGGAAGAGTCGGCGCAGCGAGTCCGCCATCTCCTCCGTGACCGTGCCGATCCGCGGGGCGGGAGCCCGCGGGGCCGTCCGGGGGGCGAGCGCCGCGATCTCGGCCACCACGAGCGGGTCGAGACGCCAGTTGGCCGACAGGAAGTCGCCGCGGTCGCCGGTCTCCACGACGGCCGCCACCACCGGCAGATCGACGGGGGTGATCAGGAAGCGGCCGGCGCCCCACCGCTCGTCGGAGTCGCCGACCACCGAGCGCTTCCGGCCGGCCAGCACCAGGCTGAGGGTCGGCGGGAACCGGGTGTAGACGAGCTCGGTCGGAGCGGTCACCCGGTGCAGGCGCAGGGCGAGCGCGGCGGCGCGCTCCGGGTGCCCGACGTGGCGCCGGGTGAGCTCGGCCGCCTGCTCGAGAGCGTCGAGGACCTCGCGCGTCATCAGCGCCCCGCCGTCCCCGGAGCGGAGGACCGCTCGCACCCGGCCCCTCGCGTGCGGATCACGGTCATCGGGCACTCTCCTGCGGATCCTCCGTCGGCGACTCCAGGCCGCGCGGCTGCTCCGTCCACGGGTCGAGGCGCGGCCGTCAGGACGCGGGAGCCTCGATGCGCGGGAAGAGCGCGGCGAGCGTCCCGACGGTCGTGCCGACGGGGAGGACCCCCCACCGGCCCGCCTCGCGGATCGGCTGCGCGGTGAGGGCGCCGAGCGACTCCGTCACGCCGAGCGCCTCCCAGAGGGACGCCGTCGCGCGCGGCACGACCGGCGAGAGCAGCACGGCCAGGGCGCGGAGCCCCTCCGTCGCGGTGTAGAGCACCGTGCCGAGGCGCTCGCGCTCCTCGCGCTTGGCGAGTGCCCACGGCTCCTGCTCGGTGATGTAGCCGTTGAGCTCCTCGACGATGCTCCACACGGCGGTGATCGCATCGTGGATCGCGAGCGCGTCGATCGACCGGTCGGCCGACGCGGCGGCCTCGGCGACGATGCGCTGCACGCGCTCCTCCGCCTCGGTCGGCTCGCCCGGCGCAGGCACGACGCCGTCGTAGTAGCGGTGCAGCATCGCGACGACCCGCGAGGCGAGGTTGCCGAAGCCGTTCGCGAGCTCGGACTGGTAGCGCGCCGACAGGTCCTCCCACGAGAACGAGCCGTCCTGGCCGAAGGTGATGGCCCGGAGGAAGTAGTAGCGGAAGGCGTCGGAGCCGAAGGTGTCGGTGATCTGCTCGGGCGCGATGCCGGTGAGCTTCGACTTCGACATCTTCTCGCCGCCGACCAGCAGCCAGCCGTGGCCGAACACCTGCCGGGGGACCTCGAGGCCCGCGGCCATGAGCATGGCGGGCCAGATCACCGCGTGGAACCGCAGGATGTCCTTGCCGACGATGTGGGTCGCCGGCCAGCGGCGCTCGAACTCCGCCTCGTCCTGGCCGTAGCCGACCGCGGTGATGTAGTTAAGCAGCGCGTCGAACCAGACGTAGACCACGTGGGAGTCGTCCCACGGGACCTTCACGCCCCAGTCGAAGCTGGAGCGGGAGATCGACAGGTCGGCCAGGCCCTGGCGGACGAAGCTCACGACCTCGTTGCGCGCCGACTCGGGCTGGACGAAGTCGGGACGCTCCTCGTAGAGCGCGAGCAGCCGCTCGGTGTACTCGCTCATCTTGAAGAAGTAGTTCTTCTCCTTCAGCAGCTCGACCGGCTTCGAGTGGATCTTGCAGACGTACTGGCCGGCGTAGTCGCCGGTGCCCTCCTCGAGGTCGGACAGCTGCTTGTACTCCTCGCAGCCCACGCAGTAGTAGCCCTCGTACTCGCCGGTGTAGATCGCGTCCTCGTCGTACAGCTTCTGCAGGAACTTCTGGACGTTGACCTCGTGCCGCGCGTCCGTGGTGCGGATGAAGTCGTCGTTGGCGATGTCGATGGTCTCGAGCAGCGGCTGCCAGGCGGTCCTCACGAGGCGGTCGGCCCACTCCTGGGGGGTCGTGCCGTTGGCGGTGGCGGTGCGGAGGATCTTCTGGCCGTGCTCGTCGGTGCCGGTCAGCAGCCAGGTGTCGTCGCCCGCCTGGCGGTGCCAGCGGGTGAGCACGTCGGCGGCGACCTCGGTGTACGCGTGCCCGATGTGCGGGACGTCGTTCACGTAGAAGATCGGGGTCGTGAGGTAGAAGGAGGCGCCGTCGGACATGGCGACCATCCTATTCACCGCGCGGCACCGCTCCCGGCGTGTGACGGAGGCCGTGGACGACCGGCCGCGGGCGCCGTCTGGGAGGGAGCTCTCAGCCGCGGCGGGAGGCGAGCGCCGCCTCGTAGAGAGCGCGGCGCGAGAGCCCCGTGATCTCGGCGACCTCGGCCGACGCCTCCTTGAGCCGCGATCCGGCCTCGACGCGGGCCAGCACGTCGGCCAGCGCGTCCTCGAGCGACGCCTCCCTCGCGGGGGCTCCCTCGACGACCAGGCAGATCTCGCCGCGCAGGCCGTCGGCCGCCCACTCGGCCAGCTCGGCCGCCGTGCCGCGCCGGACCTCCTCGAACATCTTGGTGAGCTCGCGGCAGACGACGACGCGCCGCTCCGGGCCCATCGCCTCGACCAGGTCGGCGAGCGCGTCGCCGATCCGGTGCGGGGACTCGAAGAAGACCATGGTGCGGCGCTCGTCGACGAGCGCCCGGAAGGTCGAGACCCGCTCGCCGTGCCGGCGGGGCAGGAACCCCTCGAAGCTGAAGCGATCCGTCGGGAGCCCGGACACGGCGAGCGCCATGAGCACCGCCGAGGGACCGGGCAGCGCGGTGACCGCGACTCCCGCCGCCACCGCCGCCTCGACCAGGTGGTAGCCCGGGTCCGAGACCGTGGGCATGCCCGCGTCGCTCAGCACGAGCAGGTCCTCCTCGCGGGCCAGCTCCACCAGCTCGGCGGCGCGCTCGCGCTCGTTGTGGTCGTGCAGGGCGTAGAGGGCGGGCCGGTTCTCGACACCCAGGGCGCGCATCAGCTGGATGGTCACGCGCGTGTCCTCGGCGGCGACGTGGCGGGCGGAGCCCAGCGCCTCCACGAGCCGGCGGGAGGCGTCGCCGAGGTTTCCGATGGGAGTGCCGGCGAGGATGATCATGCCGCCAGTCTCCCAGGCCGGGTCCGGGGCCTCCCGCCGCGGATCGCCGCCGTCCCGGGAGGAGGCGCCCCGTTAGCATGGCCGGGTGACGGACCGACCGCAGCGCGACTTCGACGACCTGCTCCTGGACGCGGCGGGATCGGCGCGCTCGGTTCCGGTGGAGCCCGCCGAGGCGTCCGCACCGCGCGAGCGCACCCCGCTCCCGGACGTGCCGCGCGGCTCCTGGTTCGACGACCTGCACACCCGGCTCGTCGCCTCCCCCGCGCGCCGCCGGCTGTACGAGCTCGGACTGCCGCTGCTGGTGGTCGCCCTGGCCGCGGTGCTGCGGCTGTGGAACCTCGGCCACCCGCGCTCGCTCGTGTTCGACGAGACCTTCTACGTGAAGGACGCCTGGACCCTCTGGAACCTCGGGTTCGAGGGCGCCTGGCCCGAGAACCCGGACCCCGGCTTCGCGGCCGGCGACGTGGACACCTTCACGGGGGCGCCGTCCTTCGTGGTGCATCCGCCGCTGGGCAAGTGGATCATCGGGCTCGGGATGGGCGTGTTCGGCGCGGACGACAGCGTCGGCTGGCGCGTCGCGACCGCCGTCGTGGGGATCCTCGCCGTCGCGCTGGTGATCGTGATCGGCCGCCTCCTGTTCCGCTCCACCCTCCTCTCCTCCTTCGCGGGGCTGATGCTCGCGCTCGACGGCCACGCGATCGTGATGTCGCGGGTGTCGCTCCTGGACGGGATCCTGATGTTCGTCGCGCTCTGCGGGGTCGCGGCGGTGCTGCTGGACCGGCGCTGGGCCGACCTGCAGCTGGCGCGGAAGGTGGCGGCGGGAGCGCTGCCGAGCTGGGGGCCGGTCCTGTGGTGGCGGCCTTGGCTGCTCGCGGCCGGCGTGCTCTTCGGCCTGGCCGCGGGCGTGAAGTGGACGGGCGTCTACTTCCTCGCGGCATTCGGCGTGTACGCGGTGGTCGTCGACGCGCTGATGCGGCGCCGCGCGGGCGTGCCGTTCTGGGGCAGCGGCGCGATCCTCAAGCAGGGTCCGGTCACCTTCCTCCTGGTCGTGCCGATCGCCCTGATCGCCTACCTCGTCACCTGGACGGGCTGGCTGCGCACCTCCGGCGGATGGGCCCGGCAGTGGGCGTCGGAGGCCCCCGGCAACGCCTGGACCGGGGCTCTGGCGTGGGTGCCGGACTGGGCGCAGAGCCTCTGGCACTACCACGTGCAGATGTACGACTACTCGATCAACCTGCGGGCCTCGCACCCCTACGAGGCGAACCCGCTCACCTGGCTGCTCATGCTCCGACCGACCAGCATGTACTTCGTCGACCAGGCGACGGGCGTCGACGGCTGCACCGCAGCACGCTGCGACGAGGCGATCACCTCGGTCGCCAATCCGCTCATCTGGTACGCCGGGGTCCTGGCGCTGGTGTACCTCCTCTACCGGCTCGCGCGGTACCGGGAGTGGCGCGCCGGCTTCGTGCTGATGGGGATCGTCGCGGGCTACCTGCCGTGGCTGCTCTACCTCGACCGCACGGTGTTCCAGTTCTACTGCGTCGTCTTCGAGCCCTACATGATGCTGGCACTGGCGCTGACGGCCGGGATCGTGATCGGGAGTCCGGGCGACGAGCGGAGGCGGCGCACCCGGGGCGTCCTCGTGGTGCTCGTCTTCGCGGTGGCGGCGGCCGCCCTGACGGCCTACTTCCTGCCGCTCTGGATCGGCGCGCAGACGTCCTTCCCCTTCTGGCAGGCCCACATGTGGCTGCCCTCGTGGGTATGATCCGGCGGCTGGGCCCGGGAGTCGCGGCCTGCGCCGTCGCGGCGGTGATCGCGGCCCTGCTGCACGCGACGGTGCCGGCAGTGCCGATGCTGACCGCGGCGGTCGCGCTCGGGATCCTCGTGGCGCAGCTGCCCGCGGCGCGCCCCCTGCTGAGCGGGGCGCTGGCGCCGGGCCTGAAGTTCTCGTCCCGCTCGCTGATGCGCGCCGGCATCGTCCTGCTCGGGCTGAAGCTCTCTCTGATCGACATCGCTGCGCTGGGCTGGGGCGCGATCCTGGTCGTCGTCGGGATCGTCCTGGCCACCTTCGGCCTGACCTGGGCGCTGGGCCGGGCGCTCCGGCTGCCCGGGCAGGAGCCGCTGCTGCTCGCGGCGGGCTTCTCGATCTGCGGGGCCTCGGCGATCGGCGCGATGGCCGGAGCGACCCGGGCGAAGGAGCAGGAGCAGGCGACGCCGGTCGCGCTGGTGACGCTCTGCGGCACGCTCGCGATCGCAGTGCTCCCCGCCCTGCAGCAGCCGCTCGGGCTCTCCGACGTGCAGTTCGGGCACTGGGTCGGCGCCTCGGTCCACGACGTGGGCCAGGTCGTGGCGACGGCCCAGGTGGCCGGAGCGTCGGCGCTGGCCGTGGCGGTCGTGGTGAAGCTCACCCGAGTGGTCATGCTGGCGCCGATGGTCGCGGTGGCGGCGGCGGTCACGAGGCGCCGAGGCGGGACCGGCGGGACGCGCCCGGCGATCGTGCCGCTGTTCGTGGTCGGGTTCCTCGCCGCGGTGCTGCTGCGCACGCTCCTCCCCCTGCCGGAGGGACTGCTCGCCGCCGCCGACACCGCGCAGACCTGGCTCCTCGCCGCGGCCCTCTTCGCGCTCGGCAGCGCCGTCCGGGTGCGCGCGCTCGTGACGACGGGGTGGCGTGCTCTCCTCGTCGCCCTGGTGTCGTGGGCGGCGATCGCGGCGATGGGACTGGCCGCGGTGCAGCTGGCGCTCTGATCGGCGCTCCGATCCGCTCGACCGCTCTGTCGCGCACGGTCGCTCTGCACTGCGGGACCGCTCTGTTACGCGATGCGTCGCTCCGGCGCGGCGGTGTCGGCGGCTCCCGCTAGCGTCGATCGCATGGCAGATCGTGAGTACGGCTTCAAGACGCGTGCGATCCACGCGGGCAACATCCCCGACGCGGTGACGGGCGCCCGCGCTCTGCCGATCTACCAGACCAGCGCCTTCGTCTTCGACGACACCTCCGACGCCGCGGCCCGCTTCGCGCTGCAGAAGTACGGCAACGTCTACTCGCGCCTGTCGAACCCCACGGTCGCCTCCTTCGAGGAGCGCGTCGCGAGCCTCGAGGGCGGCCTCGGCGCCGTCGCCACGGCCTCCGGGCTCTCGGCGCAGTTCATCACCTTCGCGGCGCTCGTCGGCGCGGGCGACCACGTGGTGTCCTCCGCCAACCTCTACGGCGGATCGATCACCCAGCTCGACGTCACGCTCCGCCGTTTCGGAGTGGACACCACCTTCGTCCGCTCGAGCGACCCGGCCGACTACGCGGCGGCGATCACCGAGAAGACCAAGGTGCTCTACGCCGAGACGATCGCGAACCCCTCCGGCGAGATCGCCGACATCGAGGGCCTCGCCGCGGTCGCGCACGCCGCCGGCATCCCGCTGATCATCGACTCCACGGTCGCCACGCCCTACCTCGTCCGCCCGATCGAGTGGGGCGCCGACATCGTCATCCACTCGGCCACCAAGTTCCTCGGCGGACACGGCACCACGCTCGGCGGCGTCGTCGTCGAGTCGGGGCGCTTCCACTACTCCCCCGAGAAGTTCCCGCTGCTGCACGACCCGGTGGCCTCCTACGGAGACCTGTCGTGGGACGGCAACTTCGGGGAGTACGGCTTCCTCACGCGCCTGCGCGCGGAGCAGCTGCGCGACATCGGGCCGGTCCTCGCTCCGCACTCCGCGTTCCTGCTCGCCCAGGGCGTCGAGACGCTGCCGTACCGGATCCAGGCGCACGTCGACAACGCGCGCCGCGTCGCCGAGTGGCTCGACGCCGACCCCCGCATCGAGGCCGTCTACTGGGCCGGGCTCCCCGCGCACCCGCACCACGACCGTGCGCAGAAGTACCTGCCGAAGGGGCCGGGCTCGGTCTTCAGCTTCGTGGTCAAGGGCGGCCGCGCCGTCGGCCAGACCTTCATCGAATCGGTCGACCTCGCCAGCCACCTCGCCAACATCGGCGACGCGAAGACGCTGGTGATCCACCCCGCCTCGACCACCCACGCCCAGCTCACCGAGGACCAGCTCCTCCACGCGGGCGTCCTCCCCGGACTCGTCCGCCTCTCCGTCGGCATCGAGGACGCGGACGACATCATCTACGATCTCGACCAGGCGCTCGCCCGCGCGGTCGAGGAGCACGGCACTCCCGACGCTCCGACCGAGCTCCCCGAGGACACGACCACCACCCTGCACACCCCGGCCGTGGAGGTCTGAGCATGAGCACCACCGACACCGCCGACACCGCCGACACGGTCGTCCAGCTGTCCAACGGGCTGAGCTGCTCGGTCCCGGCGAACTCGCCGCTGGCGAAGATGCTGCGCTCGCAGCGCACCTGGGTGGGCCCCGACGCCCGCAGGCGACTCGACATCCTCCGCCGCGCGAAGACCGTGGCGATCGTCGGCGCCTCGCCGAACCCGGCCCGCTCCTCCTACTTCGTCGCCACCTACCTGCAGCAGTCGAGCGACTACGAGCTCTACTTCGTGAACCCGAACGCCACCGAGATCCTGGGGCAGCCGGTCTACCGCAGTCTCGCCGAGCTCCCGGTCGTGCCCGACATCGTCGACGTGTTCCGCAAGGCGAGCGACATCCCCGCCGTGATCGACGACGTCCTCGCCGTCGGCGCGCCCACGGTCTGGGTGCAGCTGGGGATCTGGAACCAGGAGGCGGCCGAGTACGGCGAGTCGAAGGGCCTGACCGTCGTGATGGACCGCTGCATCAAGGTCGAGCACGCCCGCTTCCACGGCGGCCTGCACCTGCTCGGCTTCGACACCGGCCAGATCTCGGCGCGCAAGACGCTGCGCTGATCCGCCGCCGACCCTCGTCGACGCCGGATCTCCGTGGCTCCTCGTCGCGGGCGCGGCTCGGGCGGCGCACTCCGCCGGCCCCGGCGTAGTCTCGGTGGATGAGCGCCTACGTCTCCGTCCTCGACCTGTTCAGCGTGGGGATCGGCCCGTCCAGCTCGCACACCGTCGGACCGATGCGCGCCGCCCTCGCCCTCGCCGAGCGGATCCGCGACGCCGGGCTCCTCGGCCGCGTGAGCCGGGTGGGATGCACCCTCTACGGCTCGCTCGGCTCCACCGGGATCGGCCACGGCACCCCCGACGCGGTGGTCGCCGGTCTCGCCGGCCTGGACCCCGAGACGTGCGACCCGGCGCTGGTGCGCGGGGCATGGCAGCGCCTCGACGCGGAGGGGACGATCCTGCTGGCCGGCGAGCAGCGCCTCGCGATGACGCGCGACGACGTCGTCTTCGAGCCGCGCACGAGGCTGCCGGAGCACCCGAACGCCCTCACCTTCAGCGTCTGGGTCGGCGACGACGCGCTGCCGGTGTGGGAGGAGACCTACTACTCGATCGGCGGCGGCTTCATCCGGCGCGCGGGCGAGCGTGCCGAGCTGGCTGCCCTGGCCCCGCACCCCTACCCCTTCGTCTCCGGGCTCGACCTGCTGGCGACCTGCGATCGGACCCGCTCCGGCATCGCCGAGATCGCCGCCGCGAACGAGCGCGCTCTGCACCCCGGGGTCGACATCGACGCCCGCCTCGACGCGATCTGGGACGCCATGGCCGCCTGCGTCGAGCACGGCCTGGCGACCGACGGCGTGCTGCCGGGCGGCCTGGGCGTCCGCCGCCGGGCCTCGGTGCTCCGCGAGCGGCTCGAGGCCTTCGAGGAGGATCCGCTCGACCGCGCCCGCGCGACCTCGGTGGAGTGGCTCCACGCCTTCGCCCTCGCGGTGAACGAGGAGAACGCCGCAGGCGGGCGCGTCGTGACGGCTCCGACGAACGGAGCGGCGGGCATCATCCCCGCCGTCGGGCACTACTACCTCCGCTTCGTCCCGGGCGCCGACCGCGCGGGGCTGCGCCGCTTCCTCCTCACCGCCACCGCGATCGGCTCGCTCTGCAAGACGAACGCCTCGATCTCCGGTGCGGAGGCGGGCTGCCAGGGCGAGGTCGGCTCGGCCTGCGCGATGGCCGCCGGAGCGCTCTGCGCGGTGCTCGGCGGCAGTCCGCGCCAGGTCGAGAACGCGGCCGAGATCGCGATGGAGCACCACCTCGGACTGACCTGCGACCCGGTCGGCGGGCTCGTGCAGATCCCCTGCATCGAGCGGAACGCGATCGCCTCCTCCACCGCCGTGAGCGCAGCCCGCCTCGCGCTGCACGGCGACGGCGACCACCGCGTCTCGCTCGACGCGGTCATCGAGACGATGCGCCAGACCGGCATCGACATGTCGTCGAAGTACAAGGAGACGAGCGAGGGCGGCCTCGCGGTCAACGTCATCGAGTGCTGAGCGCCCGGCGGCGTCCGTGACCGTGCGTGACGCACGGGGGCGCGCCTGTCAGCGGTCGCGCCTACCGTGGGGCGGGTGAGCACCTCCTCCGCCCCGTACCTCGCCCGGCCAATCGTCTCGACCCAGTGGCTCGCCGACCAGCTCGGCCGCGAGCACCTCGTCGTCGTCGACGCCAGCGTGCTGCTCGTGCCCGGCTTCGACGGGCGGCCCGGCTACCTCAGCGGCGACGAGCAGTACCTCCTCGAGGGGCATGTCCCCGGCGCCGTGTTCGGCGACCTGCTCGAGCAGCTGTCGGATCCGGCGGCTCCCCTGCCCTTCACCCGGCTCGACCCGGAGCGCTTCGCCGCCGCGACCGCCGCGCTCGGCATCGACGACGACTCGGTGGTCGTCGTGTACGACTCCGCGGTCGGCCAGTGGGCCTCGCGCGTGTGGTGGCTGCTGCGCTCGGCCGGGCACGACGCCGTCGCGGTGCTCGACGGCGGGCTCCCGGCCTGGCGGCGGGAGGAGCGCCCGATCGAGACGGGGCACGTCGAGCCCGCGGTGAGCGGAGGCATCAGCGTGCGCGAGGAGCGGCCGCTCTGGATCGACAAGGCCGGCGTCGAGAGGGTCGTGCGCGGCGAGGCTCCCGGGGCGCTGGTCTGCGCGGTCCCGCCGAAGGAGTTCACCGGGGAGGAGGGGCGCCGCCCCCGCCTCGGACACCTGCCGGGCTCGCGGAGCGTCCCCGCCGGGCGGCTCGTCGACCGCGCCGACAACACGCTCCTGCCGCCGGAGCGGCTGCGGTCGCTGTTCGGAGACGCTCTCCAGGCCGAGCGGATCGTCCTCTACTGCGGGGGCGGGATCGCCGCGACGGCCGATGCACTCGCACTGGCGGTGCTCGGAGTCCACACGGCGGTCGTCTACGACGGCTCGCTCAACGAGTGGGCCGCCGACCCCGCGGCGCCGCTGGTGGTCACGGCCGCGTGAGCAGCTCCTCCGGGAGGCGGGTCGTCGGCAGGGCGCAGACGAAGGCCTCGCAGGAGTAGGCGGTCGGCAGCCCCTCCCGCGAGATCCGCCCCTCGAACAGCTCGAAGCCCGCGTCCGCCCAGTCCCGGGCGCCCTCGTCGGACACGCCGACCAGCACGCCGATCCCGGCGGACCGCGCGCCCTGCACCGCCTCCGCCGCGCCGGGGCCCACGACGACCAGCTGCCGCACCGGGCGAGCCAGCCGCGAAGCAAGCCCGAGCACGGCGCCGAAGCCCATCGGCCGGCGGATCGCGCCCGGAGCGATCGAGGCGACGACCGCCTCGGCCGCCTCCCGGTAGCGCTGCGATCCGGTGAGCAGGTACAGCTCGTGCGCCGCGTCCGCCGTCGCCGACAGGCCGGAGGGGTAGGCGCCCTCGGAGGGATCGGCCGCGAGCAGGAGTCCCCGCGCGGTCAGCGCCGGGTCCCCTCCCCCGGGCAGCGCGAACGGCAGCGGGCCGTCGGCCGCGTCGAGCGCGCCGTCGATCAGGGTGCGCGCCGCGACCGCGTAGAGCGGGCGGCCCTCCGCCAGGGCGAGCTCGAGGAGCCCGCCGGCCAGCATCCCGAGGTCCTCCAGCGCCGGGCGGGCCGCGGAGACGGCACCGTCGAGGGAGGCGCGCACCGCGACGCGGCCGTCGACGAGGTGCCGCTGCAGCACCGCGTCCGCCGCGCCCCGGGCGGCGTCGATCCACTCCTCCCGTCCGAGCACGCGTCCGGCGCGGGCGAGCGCGCGGATCGCCAGGCCGTTCCAGCCGGTGACGACCTTCTCGTCGAGAGCGGGAGGCGCGAGGCGGGACCGGTCCTCGGCGAGGTAGTAGCCGCCCTCCGAGCGCTGGCCGTCGACGATGCTCTCCGAGTCCTGCGCCGATGCGAGGCCGCCGCCCGGCCGCTCGAGAGTGGTCAGGAGGAACGCGGCGACGCCCTCCGCGATCCCGGTCAGCTCCTCCACCCGGGCGCCCTCGTGCCCGAGCAGGACGGCCGCGACGTCGAGCAGCTGCGCGTTGTCGTACAGCATCCGCTCGTAGTGCGGATCGCTCCAGTCGGCCTGCGTCGCGTAGCGGAAGAAACCCCCGTCGCGGTCGCGGAGCGGGGACGCGGCCAGCGCGAGCAGCGTGCGCTCGGCGAGCGCCGCTCCCGAGGGCCGCGAGGCCAGGAACCCGAGCACGGGGGCCACCGGGAACTTCGGGGCGCCGCCGAAACCGCCGTGCACCCGGTCCTCCTCGTCCTCGAGTGCGCGGACGGCGCCGTCGAGCTCGGCGTCGCCGGGCAGCGCGGAGTCGGCGGGCAGCGCCGCGGTCGCCTCGCGCAGGGCCGCGGCCAGGCCGCCCGCCGTCGCCTGCACCTCGTCGCGCCGCAGCCGCCACGCCTCCGAGACCGCGTCGAGGACGTCCGAGAAGGCGGGCACGCCGCCGACGGCGCGCGGCGGGAAGTAGGTGCCGGCGAAGAAGGTCTCGCCGGCGGGGGTGGCGAAGGCCGTCAGCGGCCAGCCGAGCTGCCGGGTGAACGCGCTCGCGGCCGTCAGGTAGGCCGTGTCGACGTCCGGGTGCTCCTCGCGGTCGACCTTCACCGCGACGAAGTCCGCGTTCAGCCGCGCGGCGAGCACCGGATCCGAGAACGACTCCCGCGCCATCACGTGGCACCAGTGGCAGGTGGAGTAGCCGATCGACATCATCACCGGGACGTCGCGGCGCACCGCCTCGGCGAACGCCTCCTCGCCCCAGGGGAACCAGTCGACCGGATTGTCCGCGTGCGAGCGGAGGTAGGGGCTGACACTGGAGCGCAGACGATCGGGCATGCGCTCCACGCTAGACGCGGGCGGAGCCTGCGGTGAGGGGGTTGCCGCGGGACGGAGGGCAGGAGGTCCGCGGAGCGCCGACGTCCGCGGGTCTCCCCCGCCGTAGGGCCGCCCGACCGCTCAGCGCTCGAAGAACCAGCCCGACGGCCGCTCCGTGCCGCGCACGACCGTGCCGCCTCCGCCGCTCCCGCCGCGACGGCCCACCGCCAGGTAGGCGAGGCTGCCGATGAACGGCGCGATCACGATGAACGCCACCCAGGAGACCTTCGCGACCTTCGAGAGCCTCGGGTTCGACAGCACGCCCCGGATCGCGAAGAGCAGCAGCACGATGTTCAGCACGACCAGCAGGGACTGCGGATTCATCGGGGTGCTCCACGGGATCGTGCGCCGCGGTCGACCGGCGCCGGAGCGCCCGACCGGGCAGGGTGGCCCGCGATGATTCACGAGACAGGGCATTGTCGCACGCGGCGTAGGATGGAGGGCTCATGTCAGACGTGCTCAGCATCCGCTACCCGCCCGAACTCCCCGTGTCGGCGCGGCGCGAGGACATCGCCGCCGCGATCCGCGACCACCAGGTGGTCATCGTCGCCGGCGCGACCGGATCGGGCAAGACGACCCAGCTGCCGAAGATCTGCCTCGAGCTCGGCCGCGAGAGCATCGCGCACACGCAGCCCCGGCGCATCGCCGCGCGCACCATCGCCGAGCGCATCGCGGAGGAGCTCGACGACGAGGTCGGCGGGCTGGTCGGCTACCAGGTCCGGTTCACCGACAAGGTGTCCGCCTCGACGCGGATCAAGCTGATGACCGACGGCATCCTGCTCAACGAGATGAACCACGACCGGATGCTCAGCCGGTACGACACGATCATCATCGACGAGGCGCACGAGCGCAGCCTCAACATCGACTTCCTCCTGGGCTACCTGCACCGCCTGCTGCCGCAGCGCCCCGACCTGAAGGTGATCATCACCTCGGCGACGATCGATCCGCAGAGCTTCGCGGCCCACTTCGCCGACGCCGCCGGCGAGCCCGCGCCGATCATCGAGGTCTCCGGCCGCACCTACCCGGTCGAGATCCGCTACCGCCCGCTGGTCGCCGAGGAGCCGGAGGAGGACGACGACACCGACGTCCCCGACGCGACGAGCGGCAGCCGCGACCTGATGACCGGCATCGCCGACGCCCTGGCCGAGCTGGCGCGCGAGGATCCGGGCGACGTCCTGGTGTTCCTCTCGGGCGAGAACGAGATCCGCGACGCCGAGGACGCCATCCGGGGCCGGAACCTGCCGGGCACCGAGGTGCTCCCCCTCTACGGGCGCCTGTCGGCGGCCGATCAGCACCGCGTCTTCGAGAAGGGGCGCACCCCCGGCGTCCGCCGCCGCGTCGTGCTCGCGACCAACGTGGCGGAGACGAGCCTCACCGTCCCCGGGATCCGCTACGTGATCGACGGCGGCACGGCCCGCATCTCGCGCTACAGCGCGCGCTCGAAGGTGCAGCGGCTGCCGATCGAGGCGGTGTCGCAGGCCTCCGCGAACCAGCGCTCCGGCCGCTCGGGCCGCACCAGCGCGGGCATCGCGATCCGCCTCTACTCCGAGGAGGACCACCTCCGCCGCCCCGAGTACACCGATCCCGAGATCCTGCGCACGGGCCTGGCCGCGGTCATCCTGCAGATGATCTCGCTCGGACTGGGCGACATCGCCTCGTTCCCGTTCCTCACTCCGCCCGACTCCCGCGGCATCAAGGACGGCCTCGACCTGCTCACGGAGCTCGGCGCCCTCCGCGTCCCCGGCTCCCCCTCCGCCGCCTCCGCTGCTCCACGGGATGCCGCTCCGGTGCGCGGCACGCCGCCGAGCGCGCACTCGAGCGGCATCCCGCGCAAGGGGGCGGAGGCCGCGCCGCAGCTCACGCGCATCGGGCGCGACCTCGCGCGGCTCCCCATCGATCCGCGCTTCGGCCGGATGGTGATCGAGTCACGCCGCCACGGCGTCAGCCGCGAGGTGATGGCGATCGTCGCGGGCCTCACGATCCAGGACGTCCGCGAGCGCCCGCTCGAGCGCCGCGCGCAGGCCGACCAGCAGCACGCGCGGTTCGTCGATCCCACCAGCGACTTCCTCACCCTGCTGAACCTCTGGAACTACGTGGAGGAGAAGCAGGAGGAGCTCTCCTCGAGCGCCTTCCGGCGCCTGTGCAAGGCCGAGTACCTCAACTACCTGCGCGTGCGCGAGTGGCAGGACGTGTTCCGCCAGCTGCGCCAACTCGCGCGCCCCCTCAAGCTCGAGCTGGGCGAGCCGAAGGTCGACCCCGACGGGATCCACCGGAGCCTCCTGGCCGGCCTGCTCTCGCACCTGGGCATCAAGGACACCACCTCGCAGCAGGCGCAGCGCGCGGCGAAGAGCCGCGAGCGCCAGAACGTGCAGTACATCGGCGCCCGCAACGCGAAGTTCTCGATCTTCCCCGGCAGCGCCCTGGCCAAGAAGCTCCCCGACGCGGTGATGAGCGCCGAGCTGGTCGAGACCAGCCGCCTCTTCGCTCGCTCGAACGCCGCGATCGATCCGGCCTGGGCCGAGGCGATCGCGGGCGACCTCGTCAAGCGGCAGTTCAGCGAGCCGCACTGGGAGAAGGCCCAGGGCGCGGCCGTCGCCTACGAGAAGGTCACGCTCTACGGCGTGCCGATCATCGCCCGCCGCCGCGTGCAGTTCTCGCGGATCGACGCCTCGTACGCCCGCGAGCTGTTCATCCGGCACGCCCTCGTCGAGGGCGAGTGGGAGTCGCGCCACGCCTTCGACCGCAAGAACCGGGCCCTGCGGGCCGAGCTCGAGCGGCTGGAGGAGCGCACGCGCCGCCGCGACCTGCTCGTCGACGACGAGGCCGTGTTCGACTTCTACGACCGCCGACTCCCGCGCGACATCACCTCGGTGCGCTCGTTCGACTCCTGGTGGCGGACGACCCAGCACGACGAGCCCGACCTGCTGACGATGACGCAGGAGACGCTCCTCCCCGAGGACGCGGAGCAGATCGACGAGACCGCGTTCCCCACGCAGTGGCGCCAGGCCGACCAGCGCTTCCGCCTCTCGTACCGGTTCGAGCCGGGGACGGAGGAGGACGGAGTGACGGTGCACGTGCCGCTCGCGCTCCTGCCCCGCGTGACGCCCCTCGGCTTCGACTGGCTGGTGCCGGGACTCCGGGCCGAGCTGGTCACCGCGATGATCAAGGCGCTGCCCAAGCACCTGCGCCGGAACGTGGTGCCCGCGAACGACTGGGCGCGCAAGCTCACCGCGTCCCTGCCGCACGACGTGCCGAACCCGCCGACGGAGTCGTTCGCGGCGACCCTGGCCGGAGCGATCCGCCGCGAGGCCGGCGTGGTGGTGCAGCCCGAGGACTTCGACCTCGAGCGCATCCCCTCGCACCTGCGGGTCACCTTCGCCGTCGCCGACGAGCGGGGGCGCACGGTCGCCGCCGGCAAGGAGCTCGCCCCGCTGGCCGAGCGCCTGCGCGGCCGAGTCCGCGACGAGGTCGCCCGCGTGGTCGAGGCCCGGGTCCCCGACGCGCTCGAGCGCCGGGGCCTGAAGACCTGGGACATGCCGGAGCTGCCCCGCGTCACCGATACCCGGCAGGGCGGGAACACCATCCGCGCCTACCCCGCCCTGATCGACGACGGCGACTCGGTCTCGATCCGCCTGCTGGCCACGGCCGAGGACCAGGCGCGCGAGCACCCGAGAGGCGTCCGCCGCCTCCTCCTGCTCGCGACGCCGAGCCCCGTCGCCTACGTGCAGCAGCACCTCACCTCGAACGAGAAGCTCGTGCTCGCGCAGAGCCCGTACCAGAACACGACCGCGCTCTTCACCGACTGCCTGCTCGCCTGCGTCGACGCGGTCCTCTGGCGGATGAAGCCCGACGGGATGCTCTTCCTCCGCGCCGAGTTCGACGCCGTGCGCGACCGGGTCTCGGCGAGCGTCATGGACGCGATGTTCGAGACCGTGAAGACGGTCACGACGATCCTCACCACCGCCCGGGGCGTCGAGAAGGCGCTCAAGGCCTCGACGAGCATGGCGCTCCTGCCCGCCCTCACGGATGCGCGGGAGCAGCTCTCCGGCCTGGTCTACCCGGGTTTCGTCTCGGCGACCGGAGTGGAGCGGATGCGGCACGTCCCGCGCTACCTCGGCGGGATCACCGAGCGCTTCGGAAAGATCGCCGAGAACGTCGGGCGCGACCGCGTCTGGCTGAACGAGGTGCAGGCGGCCCAGGAGCTCTACCGCTCGGCAGGCGGCGTCGTGCCGCTGCCCGCGCACGCCCCGGAGCGGATCGCGCGCGCCCGCTGGATGATCGAGGAGCTGCGGGTGAGCTTCTTCGCGCAGTCGCTCGGCACCGCCGAGAGCGTGTCGCTGCAGCGGATCCGCAAGGTGCTGGCCGGCTGACGCGCCCCTCCGCCGAGGGAACCGCGACCCGTCGAGGGGCCCTCGGGCAGCGGTCTCCCTCGACGAACCGCAGTCCCCTCCGGAGCGCTAGTGTCGTCCGGTGGGCAGCTACACCGATCTCCTGAAGACCCCCGGGGTGGGGCGCATCATCCTCGCGCAGCTGACCGCGCGCTTCCCGTTCGGGATGCTCTCGCTGGCGTTCCTCCTGCACGTGGAGCGGGTGCACCACTCCTACGCCGCCGCCGGCCTGGTGCTCGGCTCGATGTCGATCGGGCAGGCCATCGCCGGGCCGCTGACCAGCCGCCTGATGGGGCGGCTCGGGATGCGCCGCGTGCTGACGATCACCCTCGTGGTCTGCGCGGGCGCGATCATCGCGATGGCCGTGCTCCCGCTCGAGGTGTGGCAGTTCGTCGTGATCGGATTCATCGCCGGCCTGAGCATGCCGCCGGTGCAGCCGGCCGTGCGGACCATCTACCCCAAGATGGTCACCAGCTCGCAGCTGACCCCGCTCTTCTCGCTCGACGCCTCCGCGCAGGAGATCATCTGGGTGCTCGGCCCGGTGCTGGCGACGCTCGTGTCGATCCAGGTGTCGACGGTCGCGGGCATCCTGACCGCCGCCGCGTTCCTGATCGGCGGCGGGATCTGGTTCATCGCCTCGCCCGAGGTGGGCCGCGTCCGCATCCCGCGCTCGAAGCGCCGCCTCGGCGTGGTGCTCACGAAGCCCCCGGTGCTGCTGGCCACGGTCGTCGGCTTCCTCCTGATCGGCGCCTGCTCGGCGGTCGAGGCGGGCGTGGTCGCGGTGTTCGGCGAGGGCGGAGTCGAGTCGGGTGTCGTGCTCGCCGTGTTCGCGGCGGGCTCCCTGGTCGGCGGCCTCGCCCTCGGCCACATCCCGATCAGCCGGTGGGCGACCGCGCGGCGGATGCTGATCGTCACGGTCGGCATGGGCCTGGCGGCGGTCTCGACCGACTTCTGGTGGCTGTGCGTCACGCTGTTCCTCGCCGGCATCGGCATCGCCCCCGCTCTCGCGGCGCTGTTCGCGATCACCGCCTCGAGCGTGCGCTTCTCGGACACGGCGGAGGCCTACGGCTGGGTCGGCACCGGTCAGCTGATCGGCGCGGCGCTGGGCTCCGCGATCGCCGGCGTGCAGATCGACCAGGCCGGGCCGACCGCCGCCATCGCCGTCGCCGCTGCCTTCGCCCTGGTCGGCTTCCTGGTGCCCCTGCTCGGCCGCCGGTACCACCCGGATCTCCGCGGGCGCGACGCCAGCCCGCTGCCCGACACCGAGCCGGTCACGCTGCCCTCCTAGGCCGCCACCCCGGTTGTCCGGCGCCTGTCGGGCACCCTAGGGTGAAGGCCCACGACGACGAGGGGACGGCATGGGACTGCGGGAGGACGCGGAGGAGCTGGTGCGCGAGCACCGGCGCGCCGCCGCCCGGACCGACCTCCTCGACCCCTGGTCCGATCCGGAGACCCCGGAGTGGTGCACGGAGCTCGCCGCCGCGCTCTGGCAGGGGTCCTTCCGCCCGAGTCCCGTCTACTTCCGCCGCGAGGAGTCCTCGCACGCCTGGCGCGGCCCGCACTCGACCCGCCTGCACCACCTCGGCTACGGGTGGCAGCTCACCGCGCACCGCGAGCAGCACGGGGTCGTCGCCTCCGAGACGGCGGTGGTCCTCGAGACGGGCTCCCTCTGGTGGGGTCTCGGCATCGGCCGGCGCCCCGTGCGCGCGCTCCGCGGCCGGCTCGGCGTCGAGGGCCTGCAGGCGGGCCACGACGTGCACTTCGCCGTGCGCGGCATCGACGAGCGCAGCGACGCGGAGCGCGCCGAGCGGCGCCTCCTCTTCGGGGTGGCCGGTGTCGCGGCGCTGATCGAGGACGACGTGCACGTGGGACCGCACGGCGAGCTCGACTGGAGCGTCTGAGGCGCATGACAGCATGGGAGGCATGAGCGTCCCCCTGATCCCCCTCAACGACGGCCGCGCGATCCCCCAGCTCGGGCTCGGCGTGTACAAGATCGGCGACGAGGAGGCGGCCCGCACGGTCGCCGTCGCCCTGGAGGCCGGCTACCGGCACGTCGACACCGCCACCCTCTACGGCAACGAGCGCGGAGTCGGCGAGGGGATCCGCGCGAGCGGCCTCCCCCGCGAGCAGGTCTTCGTGACGACCAAGGTGTGGAACGACGACCACGGCTTCGACGAGACGCTCGCCGCCTTCGACCGGAGCCTCGAGCTGCTCGGCACCGACTACGTCGACCTCTACCTCGTGCACTGGCCGATCCCCTCGCGCGACCGCTACGTCGACACCTACCGTGCCCTCGAGCGCCTGCAGAGCGAGGGGCGGGCCCGCTCGATCGGCGTCTCGAACTTCGCCGAGGAGCACGTGCAGCGCCTGCTCGACGAGACGGGAGTGGTGCCCGCGATCAACCAGGTCGAGCTGCACCCGCGGCTGCCCCAGGAGGAGCTGCGCGCCTTCGACGCCGCCCACGGGATCGTCACCGAGGCGTGGTCGCCGCTGGCCCGCGGGCGCCTCCTCGACGAGCCGGCCCTGGCCCGCGTCGCCGCGAAGCACGGCGTCTCGCCGGCGCAGGCGGTGCTGCGCTGGCATGTGCAGCTCGGCGTCGTCGTGATCCCGAAGTCGGTGACGCCGGAGCGGATCCGCGAGAACCTGGACGTCTTCGGCTTCGCCCTGGACGACGAGGACCTCGCCGCGATCGCCGGGCTCGCGACCGGTGAGCGCACCGGCCGCGACCCGCGCTTCGACTGAGGCTCCGGCGATGACGGCGGGCAGGGTCCTGCTCCTGCACGGCCTGGGCGGCTCGGGCCGCACCTGGTGGCGGCTGAGCCGCGAGCTGACCGCGGCGGGCTGGAGCGTCTCCGCTCCCGACCTGCGCGGACACGGCGACGGGCCGCGCGGCGGCTCCTCCCGCCACGACGCCTACGCCGACGACGCCCTCGCGCGGGGACCGTTCGACCTCGTCGTCGGGCACTCGCTCGGCGGAGCGGTCGCGGTGCGCGCCGCCGCCCGCGACTCCGGCTGGGCGGGGCGCCTGGCGCTGCTGGACCCGGTGCTCCGGCTCGCCCCGGAGCAGCGGGCCGCCGTCCGCGCGGGCGAGCTCGCCGGTCTCGCGGTCTCGGCCGAGGAGCTCGCTGTCGCGCAGCCGCTCTGGGACGAGCGGGACCGGGCCGAGAAGCTCGCCGCGGTGCGGGCCGCCGATCCGGCCGCGGTCGCCGCGACGATCGACGACAACGACCCGTGGGACCTGCTGGCGGACCTGCCGGGCCTCCGCCCGCCGGTCCTCGTGCTGGCCGGCGACCCGCAGGTCGAGACGCTGCTCCCTCCCTCCCTCGCTGCCCTGGTGCTGCGCGCGAATCCGCGCATCCGGTACGCGGTCGTGGCGGGCGCAGGTCACAGCCCCCACCGCGACCGTCCGGAGGAGACGCTCGCGATGCTCCGCGAGTGGGCCGAGAGCCCGGCGACGGCCTGACCGACCCGCCGGCCCGGTCCGTGTTTCGTCCGGATGAAATCTGGCAGGGGGGACTGGGCCGCACCGTTTCCTGTGAATACCCTCGCAGAGGACGCGATCCCCTCCCAGTCTTCGGGAGGTGCGCGTCGGGGCCGCCGACGCGGCGGCCCGTTCTCGAGGAGAGGGAGCCCCAGTGGCGCGAACCACCACGAACACCCCGAGCGGCCGCCGACGCCGCTCGCTGATCGGCTCGAGCGCGATGATCGGAGCGGGCGCCCTCGTCGCCGGCTTCGCCTTCGCGCCGACGGCGAGCGCCGTCGAGCCGGTCGACTTCGCCGACACCGTCACGGTCGACGGCATCATGACCCACCTGGAGGCGCTTCAGGCGATCGCGGACGCCAACGGCGGCACCCGCGCGATCGGCACTCCGGGCTACGAGCTGAGCGGCGCGTACGTCGAGAAGGTCCTCGCGGACGCCGGCTACACGACGCAGCGCCAGGACTTCACCACCGCGACGCAGACGATCGACGCGTTCACGCTGACCACCGGCACCGGCGCCGTCGGCACGCCGATGGAGTTCACTCCGTCGACGCCCGAGGGCGGCGTGACCGGCGAGCTCATCGCCCCCGTCGATCCGCTCGGCTGCACCACGGACGCCTGGACCGGCCTCGACGCCACCGGGAAGGTCGCGCTCGTCAGCCGCGGCTCCTGCAGCTTCCTCGAGAAGTCGGTCGCCGCCGGTGCCGCCGGCGCCGCCGCGATCATCATCTACGACAACGCGCCGAGCGACGCCCTCAACGGGACGTTCGGCGGACAGGACGCGGCCGCCGTCCCCGGCGTCGGCGTCACGCAGGCCGAGGGGCAGGCGCTGCTGGCGTCGCTCCCCGCGAGCGTCTCGGTCCTCATCGACCAGACGACGACCGAGGTGGAGACCTTCAACATCGTCACGGAGACGCCGGGCGGCGACCACGACAACGTGGTCATGCTCGGCGCGCACCTCGACAGCGTGCCCGCCGGCCCCGGCATCAACGACAACGGCTCCGGATCCGCGACGCTGCTCGAGACGGCCGTGCAGCTGGCCGCCGCGGGCGACACGACCAACGCGGTCCGCTTCGCCTGGTGGGGCGCCGAGGAGGTGGGCCTGGTCGGCTCCTACACCTACGTCGACTCCCTGACGGAGGAGGACGCCTCGAAGATCGCGACCTACATGAACTTCGACATGGTCGCCTCGCCGAACTACGTGATCTCCGTCTACGACGCGGACCAGTCCACCTACGAGGCCCCCGTGGACGTGCCCGCCGGCTCGATCGCGACCGAGAAGGCGTTCACCGACTACTTCGACTCGATCGACCAGCCCTGGATCGACACCGCGTTCGACGGCCGCAGCGACTACGACGGCTTCATCTCGGTCGGCATCCCGTCCTCGGGCGTCTTCACCGGCGCCGACGACGTCAAGACGGAGGAGGAGGTCGCGCTGTTCGGCGGCACCGCCGGCATCACGCACGACCCGAACTACCACTCCGCCGCCGATGACATCGACAACATCAACCAGGAGGCGCTCGGCATCACGTCGAAGGCCATCGCCTTCGTGACCGCCTCGTTCGCCTCGGACACCTCCGCGATCGACGCCGAGAAGGACCCGACCACGCCGACCCCGACGCCGGAGCCCACCGTGGCCCCGACCGCCGAGCCGACCGTCACTCCGACCGCGCAGCCGACCGTCGCCCCGACGACCGCGCCCACCACCGCACCGACGGCCGCTCCCACTCCGAGCAGCACGCCGACCGCCGTGGCCCCGCACCCCGGCGGCCGCCCGCCCCTGGCCTCGACGGGCGCCGACATCGGCCTGCCGCTGGGCCTCGGCGGACTGCTGATCACCGGCGGCGTCGGCGGGCTCCTGCTCGCCGCGCTGCGCCGCCGAAGCGCCGAGCGCGGCTAGCCGCCACCGCCCCGGAGCCGTCCGGTCGTCGCCCCGCGCGACGACCGGACGGCTCCGTCGTTCCGCCCTGAGGGGACCCCGGACCGTCGAGCTGCGGCGGGTCCCTTCGACGGTCGGGGGCTCCCTCACGTCCGACAGGGCTTCCGGCGGCCGGGGGACACGGTGTTCACTGGGCGCATGCGAGCCATCTGGAAGGGCGCGATCACCTTCGGCCTGGTCAACGTGCCGGTGAAGATCTACAGCGCGACCGAGGACCACGACATCCCGCTGCACCAGGTCCACGACAAGGACGGCGGACGGATCCGGTATCAGCGCAAGTGCGAGATCTGCGGCGAGGTCGTCACCTTCGATCACATCGACAAGGCCTACGACGACGGCGAGCGCACGGTCGTGCTCACCAAGGACGAGCTGAAGGCGCTGCCGGAGGAGCGCGACCGCGAGATCGACGTCGTGCAGTTCGTGCCGAGCGAGCAGGTCGACCCGATCATGTTCGACCGCGCCTACATCCTCGAGCCGGACTCCTCCTCCCCCAAGGCCTACGTGCTGCTGCGCCGCACCCTCGAGGAGACCGACCGCACCGCCATCGTCGAGTTCGCGCTCCGGCAGAAGACCCGGCTCGCGGCGCTGCGGGTGCGCGGCAAGCTGCTGATGCTGCAGACGCTGCTCTGGGCCGACGAGGTGCGCGAGGTCGAGTTCCCGTCGCTCGAGGGCACCACCCGGATCGCCGCCCGCGAGCTGGAGATGTCCTCGCACCTGGTCGACTCCTACTCGGAGGACTTCGACGCGTCGAAGTTCCAGGACTCCTACCAGGCCGAGCTGCGCACCCTCATCGACGCGAAGATCGAGCAGGGCGACGCCCTCGACACCTCCGCGACCTTCGGCGAGAAGCCCGAGGAGGAGGGCGGCGGCGAGGTGCTCGACCTGATGGAGGCGCTGAAGCGCTCGGTCGAGCGCAGCCGCGGGGCGAAGGCGGACCCCGAGGAGAAGGCGCCGGCGAAGAAGCGGACGACGAGGAAGAAGGCCGACGAGGACGCCTCGGCCGACGAGGACTCGGCGCCGAGGAAGACCGCCGCCAAGAAGCCGCCGGCGAAGAAGAGCGCCGCGAAGACCGACGACGAGAAGGCCGCTCCGGAGAAGATCACCCCGAAGAAGAAGCCCGCCGCGAAGAAGGCGGCCTCGACGGCCGAAGCGGAGGAGGAGAAGGCGGCTTCCTGAGCCCCCGCTCCCCCTCGACCTCAGCCGAGGCGGACCGCCGCGCGACTCACGCGCACCACTCGTAGGGCGGGACCGAGCCCTCGGCGAGGGTGATGCCGTCCACGTAGTCCCGCTCGAGGTGGAAGAAGAGCGAGCTGCCGGACGCCCCGCTGACCACGGCGTAGTCGCCGTACATCTCGTCGCGCATCACCGCCGCATCGGGGTGCGCGGCCAGCAGCTCCGCGAGGGACGAGCCGAAGCCGATGTCGCGCCAGCTCCGCGGGGCCGGCGCGAAGGCCGACGAGCCCTGGACCACGACCATCAGGACCCGGTGCTCGTCGCTGTCCGCCCGGGCCACGACGTCCACGGAGACGGCGTCGCTCCCGGTGTCGATGTACCGGGCCCACGTGCAGTACTCGGGCAGCCCCTCGCTGACGAGCGGCACGTCGACCTCCACGTCGTCGAACGACTCGCCGAGCCCGATCGGCCCCACGGCGTCGAGCGTCACCTCCCAGGACGAGACGAGCGACGTCGTGAGGCTGGCCGCCGAGGCGTCGGGTCCGCAGGTGCAGACGACGATGCGGCGGATCGTCCCCGCGACCGCTCCGCCGCTGGAGCCGTCGTAGACGATCCGGTAGCCGCTCGCGCTGCCCGGGGCGGCGGCGAAGTCGGCCGACCAGCCGTCGTCGACGGCGACCGGCGCGGACGGAGCGCCGTAGATCGCCTGCGCGGCGGCGACATCGGCGCCGACCGCGACCCCGTCCGCGGTCGATGCTCCGGTCCTCGGGGTGATGGCGGTGAGCACGCCACCGCGGAACTCGAGCGTCGCGAAGGAGCACTCGACCAGGACGACCTCGACGGTCTCGCTCGTCACCGAGAAGCCGTCGAGCGCGAAGCGCGCCTGCTCGAGGGTCATCCCGAGGCGGGCCCTGCCGTAGCCCTCGGCCGTCACGAGGTCGCCGGTCGCGGTCGCCGCCCGCAGCCGTGCTGCGAGCTGGTTAGCGTCGGCCGCGTCGACGTAGCTGCCGGAGCCGAGGGTCGCGATGCACTGCAGCTGCGACTGCGCCTGCTCGTCGGCGTCGACCGCGAAGCCGATGACCTCGATCGAGAGCAGCGGATGCGCCTTCAGCACCTCGCCCGCGACCTCGCAGGAGGACGGCGGCGAGCAGGTGTCGACGCCGTCGCTGACGAGGACGATCGTCGCCGGCTCGTCGGTGGGCAGCTGCTCCGCCGCCGAGCGCAGCGCCGGGCCGATCGGGGTGAAGCCCGACTCGACGATGCCGGCGATCGCCGCCGTGAAGCCGACGGTGTCGACGGGCTGGACCGGCTGGAGGACGGTCACGTCGGAGCAGCCGGCCGCCCGCTCGGCGTCCGAGTTGCCGGTGCCGGTGCCGAAGACCGTCAGCCCGAGCTCGCTCGCCGGATCGAGTCCCTGGACGAGGGTCGTCGCGGCGGCCCGGGCGGCGTCCATGCGGGTGCCGCCCGTCGGGACGTCGCGGACCATCGAGCCGGAGGCGTCGAGGATGAGCATCGTCGGGACGCCGCCCGGGTCCGGGTCCGGGGCCGCGGCGGGGGCGTCGGCGGCCGGGATTCCGGCGGCGCTCGGGACGGCGTCGACCGGCTCCGGGTCGACCGCGGCGTTCGTCGAGGGCTCCACCGCAGCGCCGGGGAAGGGCAGGCCGGAGCCGCCACCGAGGAGCGTCGGCACCGTCAGCACGGCGCCCGTCACGAGCGTCAGCAGCACGAGCGCGCCGGCGGCGGTCGGCAGGATCCAGGCCCTGCTGCCTGCGGGGCGCGGGGAGCCGGAGGAGCGTGGGGTCATCGTGTCGTCCTCGGAGTCGGAGCGGGTGGCGAAGAAGAAGACGTCGGCGTCATGTGGAGCGCTCGCCGATCAGCACGTCGGCGATCACGAGACGCGTGCCGTCCCAGCGCATCGTCGCGGTGACCGGGCGGGTGGGCTGCGAGCCGCCGAGGTCCTCCCAGTACCAGGAGACTCGGAAGCCTCCATCAGCGTCGGCAGTCAGGTCGAGCACCTGGTCGCGATAGCCGCCAGGGACGATCTCGGGAAGTCCGATCGCATCGAGGACGCGTCCGTCGGCAGCGTAGAAGACGAGTGAGTCGGGCCAGTTGACTCCGCCGTGGCTGCAGCCGATCACCGAGACGCCAGCGGCGTCCGCGGTGGTCGGTGCTGCGAGGACGGCGAGGTGCGCCCCCGTCGAGACGCCCTCGTCGTGCAGGTACACGCCGCCCGGCTCGTCCGCGGGAGTCGGCAGGACGCCGTCGACGAGGGTCCCCGCGTCGAACTCGCAGAGCGCCGGCACAGGAGCGGAGGAGAAGAAGGCGGGCGAGAGCGCCGTCGCCGGCGCCTCCGGCAGGCCGTCCTGCGAGAGCGCCCACAGGCCGGTCGGCTCGGGGTCCGGCGTTACGGGCGTGCCGGAGGCGTAGCCGACCGCGGACGCCCCGTCCGCTCGGTTCTGCAGAGCCAGCAACGCGGATCGGGCGAGCCGCTCGGCGACCGCCTTGCCGAGCCCGGAGGAGTCCGGCGACTGCACGAGCCGGAAGACCTGGAGCACGTTCCCCGTGGTCGCCGTGACCACGGCCGTCGTGACTCCGACGTCGTCGCTGCGGACGCCGGCGAACCAGTGCACCGCATCGTCGGGCCCGTCCGAGGGCGCGGACCCGGTCCCGCTCTCGATCCAGGTCGTCGTCCGGAGCAGGTCGTAGTCCTGCGATCGCTCCTCGATGCGGTGGCAGCGCCCCGACGCACGCAGCAGATCGCCGTAGCGGTCCGCGGCAGCAGTCACGCTGGGCAGCAGGAGCAGCTCGCTCTCGAAGCCGGCGCCCGTGCGCGAGCGGTACCCGGCGGGGTGGAGAGCGTCGGCGTCGAGGATCGCCCGGCAGCTCTCCGGCTCGATCCCTCCACCGAGGAAGTCGGTGACCCGCTCGACGCCGAGCTCACCGTCGCCGGGGTCCACTCCGGTCAGCTCGCCGAGGACGCTCCCGCCGACGACGAGCGCCTCGAGCTCGGACGCGAGGTACGTCTCGTCGCCGGTGAGGGCGGCGGGGCTCGCGGGCACGACTCCGGAGGCGACGTCGCGGACGACGCCGCTCCCCCACGGCGTCGCGAGCGCCGCCCATGCGCCGGCGGCGACGACGAGCGCGGCGACGGTCGCGGTGACCGCTACGGAGACGGAGCGGCCGGCCATGTCAGACCGTCGAGCCGGACAGCGCGAGCCGCGTCCGCTCAGGCACGGGTCTCCCCGAGCAGCGACATCGCATTCTGCGCGTAGGCCTCGAAAGTGACGTCCCGCCCTTTCTCCTCCCAGTGCCGGCCGGCTCGGCGCTGCCCGACCACGCCGTTCGCCCATCCGAACGCGTCGGCGCTCCCACCTGCAGCTCGCTCGAGCATGGCGATGTCAGGGGCCTCGACGCGACTGAAGATCGTCGACCAGGCGATGACCGCGCCTGGCTCAGGGAGCACGACGTCGACGGAGCCGTCCGGCCGGAAAGAGAAGAGGAGGAGGCAGCCCGGCGCGTCACGCGAGGAGAGGCAGACCAGGATGGTCGTCCGCTCCCCGCTCCTCATCAGCACCCGGGCGACCCGGAGCCGATCGGGGCTTTCGGGAAGCCGTCGGAGCGCCGATCGCACCTCCTCCAGCGCCGCCTCCTCCACCGTCGCGCCCAGCGCGCTGCGGGCAGCGAGTGTCGCCCCTCCCACATCCGCGACCGCGTCCGCCGAGAGCAGATCGCCGCCGAAGAGCCCGCTCGTGAGCGCCGAAGCGAGAACCTCGCGACGGTCCTCGGCCTGAGCCAGGAACAGCAGCTCAGCCGAGAACAAGGTGCTGATCGTCTTCACAGCTTCGTCCCCATCCAGTAGAAGAAGTCGTTCGTCGTGCCCGCTACTCCGTCAACGATCGACAGACCGAAGCCGCCGAGGCCCTCGTAGCGCTCGGCGAGTCGGATGTGCTGCTCAGGGGTCAGAGTGTCGAACGATGCGCTGTCACCGAACATGAACCGTGCGCCCTGATCGAGGGCACCTCCTGGGCTGTCGTAGAAGGTGTTCACGCCCTGGTAGATGCCGGTGCCGATGAGCTTGCCGCCTTCCCACGCGAGGCCCGCGCCCGGGATGAAGAGTCCGGCGACTCCCGCAAGGGTGTCCAGAGCCGCTTCCACCTGTCCCCCCGTATCCCCGTCTCGTACCGCGGAGTAGAGGTCCCAACCGATGAAGAGGAATCCGATGGCACTGGCGACACCGCCGAGCGACTTGAACTCCTTGAGCACATCGTCGATGGAGTTCATCCCGGTCCCGCCGGCGTCGACGATCTTCTGCAGGGCCTTGAGATAGGCGGCGCCGTCCGAAGCGAGTCCGTGAACTCCGAGGAGCGCCCTGATCGCCTCGGAGAAGTCCTCCAGCGAGATCTGCCCGACCGTGGTCCCGTCCGGGCGGCCTCCACCGAGTCGAGTACCGCCGTCGCGAGCGCTCGCGCGTTCCTGCTGCTCAGCCTGCTTCAGGACGTCCCGCGAGATGCGCTCGAGGGCGTCCGAGGCGCTCTGCACCTGGCGGCTGTACTCGCTGTCCCACAGCATCCGGAACCGCACGGCCACCGGGCCCATCCAGGCGGCGATGCGGATGCCGCTCCCGATGCGCTGGCGCGAGCCGTTCAGCTGGTCGCTGGCGGACTGGAGCCGCCGCGCCAGGTCGCGCAGCTGCGCCACATCGGCGCCGTACATTCCACTGCTCATCACTTCTCCTCCTCGACGCTCTCGGACGACCGGAGGGGCGGGATCCTGTCGGAACCCGCCCCCGTCGGGTCATCCGTTCGAGACGCTCTCCTGCGCCGACGCGTTCTGCGAGGCGCGCTGCGAGGCGTCCTGCAGGGCGTTGATGACGCGGTTGAGCGCCGCGACGTGCGTGCTCGACCAGTCGTTGCGGAACTGCTCCGCGTCCGGTCCCGTCCACTGCGTGTTGCCGAGCTGGTTCGTGAGGGTCGAGAGCACCTGCTGGATCGTGCTCGCCTCCTGGTTGAGCTTGCTCGAGAGCTGGCGGACCTGCTCGACGTCGAGTCCCCAAACGGCCATGGTGTTCGTCCTTTCGTCGTTGCTCCGGAGCATCCGGAGGCTTGGTTCTCCGGCCGTCCGGCTCCCGCTGGCGGGTTCCCGGTCGACCTGTGGAGAAGTTATCGAGGGCTGGACGGGGGGTCGATGGGCACGGGTGCCCATGCCTCCCCCGGGTGCTTCAGCCCGAGTCCGTGGCGATCTGCAGCTTCACCGACCGGCCGCGACCGATGAGGAACCCCCGGCCGGGCGGAAGATCCGCGCGGCGGATCCTGCCGAGTGGAGTGCCGAGAAGTGTGTCGCCGTCCGTCTCGCCGGGAACGACCAGGAGGCCCCGCCTGCCCGCCTTGAAGGGCTGCGCGAGCGTGTAGGACTGGCTCCATGTCGACGACTCCCCTTCGCCGACCACGAAGACGCCGGCCCGGACACCGGCTCGCACGAGCCGGTCGAGCGCCATCTCGGCCTCGGTCCCGGTGAAGTCGGTGAGCCCCTCGATCACGAGGGCGCTGCCCGCCGGCCCGAAGCGTCCGAGCTCGATCTCGCTGGTGAGCGAATCGGCCGCCGCCGCGACCTCGGGGACCCCGACGACGCTGGCACTCCAGGCGGGCCTGGCCCCGAGACCGGACCGCCGAGAGGCGAGGTGGACGACGCGCGCTCCGCGCCCGCCTCGCCGCAGTGCCGCAGCGAGCGAGGCGAGCGCGGTCGTCCGTCCTCCCCCCGGCGACCCTGCGACCAGGAACGCACCGGAGGCGTCCACTCCGATCGGGGCGAGATCCTCGTCGGCGAGTCCGATGCAGACGCCGGACGATGCGACGGCCGGCAGGCCGGCAAGAGGTACGACCTCCGGGAGGCGCTCGACGGGCGAAGCAGCCACAGCGCCCTGCCGGCGCATCGCGTCGGCCAGGCTGGCGATCTTGCGGGCCTGGATGGCCACGTTCGACTCGCCGCCGAGCACGGCGATCTGCACCTCGCTGCCCTCGCTCACGCCGCGTCCCGGAGGCGAGGTGGCGGAGAGCACGTCCTTGGGCACGCCGAGCAGCAGGTAGTCGTCCTCGGCGGCGAGCCGGAGCACGACGCGGCGCTGGATGGTCGAGTTGAGGGAGGTGGGCACCGAGTTGGGACGGTCGCCCGCGACGACGATGTGGATCCCGAGCTGCCGCCCGTCGGTCGCGATCTGCGTGAAGACGCTGAACCAGGCACTGGTGCCGGCGTACTCGTAGGCCTCCCGGAAGGCGCCGATGCCGTCGACGAGCAGCAGGATCCGCGGTTCGTCGGGGCGATCCGCGAGCCGGCGGTACTCCCCGATCGTCGAGGCGTCGACGGCGCCGAAGCGTTCGGCGCGGTCGGCGACGAGGTCGCGGAGCATCCGGAGCAGGCGCACGACCCGCTCGTCGTCGTCGCCGCGGACGATCGCGCCGACGTGCGGCAGGTCGTTGAGCATCTGCAGGCCGTTGGCGCCGAAGTCGAGGCCGTAGACCTGCACGGGGCCTCCGCGCGGCGTCACGGCCGCCGCGACCGCGATCGAGCGCAGGGTCGTCGACTTCCCCGAGCCGCCGGTGCCGAAGACGGCCATGTTGCCGTCGCGGTCGGGCTCGTAGAAGACAGTCGGCTGGCTCTGCGTCTCGGGGCTGTCGACGACCCCCAGCAGCAGGCGGTCGTCGGTGCGCGGGTGCGGCAGCTTCGAGAAGTCGTAGGCGGGGGCGAGCTCGTCGAGCCAGGGCTTCCGCGGTGCGGGGACGCGCGCCTCGGCGGCCGCCCGGCCGATCGTCGCCACCATGCGGGCGATGTCCGTCGGACCGGGGTCCCCGGTCTCCTCCGCCTCGACCGTGCTCTGCTCCCAGGCGGCGCCGGAGCCGAAGGCCATCTCCTCGATGTCGATCCGGGGCGGCGGCGCCTCACCGGTGGTCCGCCCGCCGGCGTAGCCGGTCTGGAAGCCGGCGATCCGGCCCGGTCCCGTCTTGGCGGCCCCGCGCCCGGGGATGCCGGGGTCGAAGGAGGCCGCCATCGGCGTGCCCAGGATGTCGGTCGAGTCGTCGGCGTCCGCCATCCGCAGGGCGATGCGCAGGTTGGTGTTCGCGCGGAGGTTGTCCTTGATGACGCCGGCCGGCCGCTGCGTGGCGAGGATCAGGTGCAGACCGAGCGAGCGGCCCCGCTGGGCGACGTCGACCACGCCGTCCACGAACTCCGGCACCTCATTCACCAGCGCGGCGAACTCGTCGACGATGATCAGCAGGCTCGGCGGGGTCTCCGGGTCGCCCGTCTTCTCCATTGAGACGAGGTCCTTCATCTTCTTGCGGTTGAGCAGGTGCTCCCGGTAGCGCAGCTCGGCCCGGAGGCTGGTCAGCGCGCGGCGGACGAGGTGCGGCGAGAGGTCGGTGACCAGGCCGACGGTGTGCGGCAGCTGCACGCAGTCGGCGAAGGCCGCGCCGCCCTTGTAGTCGACGAAGAGGAGGGCGACGCGGTCGGGGCTGTAGGCGGACGCGAGGCCGAGCACCCAGGACTGCAGGAACTCCGATTTGCCGGCTCCCGTGGTCCCGCCGACGAGAGCGTGCGGTCCCTGGCTGCGCAGGTCGAGGTAGAACGGCTCGGTGCCGGCCGAGCCGACGAGCGCCCGCAGCGAGCCGGCCGAGCGGCGCCGCACGGGGGCGGACCCGTCGCGCACGGTGATCGACTTGCTCTCGCGCCAGCGGTCGATGACCGCGCCGGACGCGGCGATCAGCTCGGGACCCGCCAGTGCGGCGTAGGCGACCTCGCGCGGCAGATCGGACGAGTCCTCGACCGGGACCCCGCCGTCGACGACGGGCGAGAGGGAGCGCGCGAGCGCGAGGGCCGTGCTCGCGTCGACGGTCTCGAAGACCACCGGGTGCGAGTGCTCGCCGAGGCGGACCTGCCCGGTCGTCGCGGGCGAGCCCGGGTCGGCGACGAGCAGGAAGCTGCGGGCGGCGGCGGGGAGCTCGGCGATGCTCGCGGAGCACCACAGCACGTGGACGCCCGCGTCCGGCCCGCGCTCGGCCAGCCGGATCAGCCGAGCCCGGTCGACGGGAGCGTCGTCCTCGACGACCACGATCACCGCGGGCGTCACGGGATCGGGCAGGTGGTCGGCCTCCTCGGGGCCGACCGAGCCGCGCAGGGCGGGCCCCTCCTCGCGCCGCTCCTCGACGAGCTCCTCGAGCCGGGACAGCAGCGACGCGCCGGACCCGGGGTTGTCGGCGAGGTGCTCCCCCGCGAGGGGCGAGTGCACCGAGCCGGTGTGCGGCAGCCACTCCAGCCACGACCAGGTCGAGCGCGAGGCGGGCGAGGTGAGCGCCGCGACGGCGAGCTCGGCCGGCGAGTGCGTGCCGACCAGCTGCACGGCGATCGCGCGGGCGACGTCGGCGCGGACGGCGGCCGGCCCGGCGATCCCGAGCGCACCGCTGCTGCGGAGCTCGGCGACGACGGGAACGCCGTGCACGAGGCGGTGACGCTCGACGGTCGCGGCCAGCTCGCGGAGGAACTCCGGCTCGGTGTCGTTGCCCGCGGTCTGCTCGATCCGGCAGCGGGAGGGGAGCGAGCCGACGCCGAGCCGCACCGCGAGGAAGCCGCGGTGCTCGGGGCGGTGGGTCCAGAGGTCCTCGCCGCGCTGGGCGATCGCGGTGACCGCGTCGGCGGCCGACGGCTGCTCGGCGAGGCGCACGGCCCGCTCGACGGCCTGCGCGGCCCGGACGTCCTCCTCGAGGGCCTCGAGCGAGCGGGAGAACGCGGCGACCTGCGCCTTCCGGGTCCGCCGCTCGGTGACGGTGTGGTCGATCCAGGTGCCGATCGCGAGCAGCGGGCTGAGGGCGACGAAGATCACGCTCAGCAGCTGCTGCGTGAGCACGTAGAGCACGGCGCCCATGATCAGCGGGGCGACGAGCGCGAGCAGCGGGAACCGCTGGGGCGTCGGCCGGGACGGCGGCGTCGGAGCGGGGAGCACGCGCTCCTCGAACCGCACGACGACCCGCGGTGAGCGCGTGAAGTCGATCACCGGAGTGGTGGGCGGGGCGCCGCCGAGGCGGGCGAGCGGAACGACGCTCATGGCGCTGTCGCCGATCACGACGACGTCGGCCGGGGTGAGCATCGCCCTCTGCACGAGCCGCCCGCCCATGCTGAGGCCGTTCGCGGAGTTGGTGTCGATGATCTCCACCGTCTCGCCGATGCTCACCCTCGCGTGCCGCTTGGAGATCAGCGGGTCGGAGAGCCGCACGTCGACCCCGCGCTCCCGGCCGAGACGGCTGGTGCCGGCAGGGAGCGGAAACTCGCGGCCCGCGTCGGGGCCCGAGAGCACGCGCAGCACGGCGACCGCCGGGCCGCGGTCCCGGTCGGCGCCGTCCGCGGCGGCGGCCCGCGAGATCTGCACGGTCCCCCCGGAGCGGATGCCGGCCTCCACGATCGCGAGATCGGGGTGGATCGAGCGCGGGCGGTCGAGGCCGCTCGCGCCGAGGACGTCGAGGGTGACCGGTCCGGCGCCGCCGGATCCCGCGTGCTCGCGGTCGGTCCGCAGCGGGTCTGCCTCGAGCAGGGCCGCGGCCACCGCGCCGACCGAGACGGTCGCATCGACGGTGACGACGACGTCCGTGCTCGTGCCGGACGCGCGTCGGAGTGTCAGCTTCAGGCGCATCAGTCGGTCCCGTCCTCGTCCGGCTCGTCCTGCGGCGCGTCCAGGAGCGGGAGATCGGCGCGGGTGACCAGCCGGCTGGTGACCGCGTACTCGACCAGGCGGGTGCGGCGGTGGGTGGCCAGCGAGCCGGTCTCGCCGCGCACGCCCTGCACGCCGACGCGGGCGAGCTTCTCGCAGACGTTGTCGAGCTTGCGGTTGAACCGGGTCTGCGTCCAGCCGAGCCGCGCCGCCGCCTTGGCCGAGCTCGGGATCACGCTCGTGCCGGTGCCCTCCCGGCGCAGCATCGGCTCGCAGAGGGCGACGATCAGCAGCCGCTGCGACGCCGTGAACGGGGTCACGCCGATCGTCGTCGCCCCGGTGAGGGCGCGCGGTGCGAGCACGGAGTCGAAGGTCGGCCTGCTCGAGTACAGCGTCAGCTCGTAGGTGGTCGGACCGGCCGTGAACACCACCATCGTCGTGCCGAACACGATCGGCAGGCGGCTGCCGGGTGAGAGCCAGGCCTGGATGCCGCCCGAGCCGTCGGTGACGGTCGCCGACAGCCGGCTCCCGACGTTGCAGAGCCACCAGAGACCCTCGGCGCGGACGATCTGCAGGAACCGCCGGTGCAGGAACGGATTGTCGTCGAGGTCGAGGGCGCCCTCCCGGCCGATCTCGAAGGGCTCGTCGCCGAGCGGGAACCACTCGCCGCAGAACTCGACGCTCAGCTCGGCGTCGGCGACGACCGGCATCGGCACGGTGCCGCTCACGGCGCGCACGCCGTCGTCGGGGCCGAGGCGCGGCCGCTCTGGCGGAGCAGCGTCACCTCGAGGCAGGTCTGTCCTGAGGCGTCGGCGGGGACCGTCACGGTGCTCTCCTCCTGCGTGCGGGGATCGGGGATCGAGCCGGTGCCGGCCGGAGCCCAGAGGAAGCGGTCGCCGTCCTCCGGCTGCGGGTTGGTCCAGGTGAAGACGACGCCGTCGGCACCGACCGCGCCGGCGAGTCCGGTGACGGCGGGGACGTCGACCCGGCCGACCGGATCGGCGGGCGCCTCGGGCGCCGTGGTGCGGCGGGGGTCCGCGGTCGAGGTCGGCATCGCCGCGACCAGTGCGGCCCCGCCCGCGACGGAGGCGGCCGCGAGTACCGCGATCCCGGTGATCACGAGCGGCCGGCGACGGCGCGCGGGCGCCGGTGCGCTCCGCGGCGGCTCCTGGACCGGCGCGCGGGGCTCCGACAGCGGAGCCGGGGCGACGAAGGAGGCGGCGGACCCGCGCGCCATCGTCCGCTCCAGGTCGAACGCCGGGACGCCGGAGATCTCGGCGAGCGCCGGCGCGGCCGCGCGAGGAGCGACGGGTCGCGGCACCGGATCGATGCTGACGATGCCGCGGATGCGGGTGTTGCCGTCGTCCTCCTCCTCCACCCGCTCCTGCGGCAGGGCGTCGTCGAGCACGTCGGCCGTGGTGACGGCGAGGGAGAGCTCGACCTGGATCCGCTGCAGGGCGCGGCCGAACTCGAGGGCGGTGGTGAAACGGCCCTGCGGCGCCTTCGCCATGCTGATGGCGAGCACCCGGTCGAGCGAGGCCGGCGCGTCGGCGCGCCCGAGCGGCGGCAGCGGCGCCGAGCGGATCCGCTCGATCAGCTCGTGCGAATTGATCGAGCGCCCCGGCAGCTCGAACGGCGAGCGCCCGGTCAGCAAGGAGTAGACGGTCGCGCCGAGGGCGTAGACGTCGAGGGCGACCTCGTTCGGGATCTCGGCGCCGAACGCCTCGGGGGGCGACCATGGGATCGACAGTCCTGCGAGGTCGGCGGAGCCGTCCAGGAGCGCTCCGGCGATGCCGAAGTCGGTGAGGGCCGGCCGGTCGTAGGCGGTCACGAGCACGTTGGCGGGCTTGATGTCGCGGTGCAGGATGCCCGCGCGGTGCACGGTCTCGACCGCGCCGGCCACCTGGATGCCGATGCGCAGCGCGTCGGCGACGGCCAGCCGGCCGCTCTTCAGCCGGACGGCGAGGTTGGGGTTCGGGCAGTACTCCATCGCCAGGTAGGGCCGGCCGTCGGCGGCGATGTCGGCCTGGTAGATGGTGACGATCGACGGGTGCGTCGAGAGGGAGGCCATCAGGTTCGCCTCGGCCTCGAACGCGTCGCGCTCGCGATCCGTCGTCAGGCCTGCGCGGAGCACCTTGATCGCGACGGTGCGCCGGGGGCGGGCCTGCTCGTAGAGGAAGACGTCGGCGAAGCCGCCGGAGCCCAGCGGCCGCTGGAACTCGAAGCCCTGGATCGCGGGGGGCGGGGACGACCGCGGCGCGCTCATGCCTGCTCTCGGATCGTCACGGTGACGCCGTCGCCGAGGTCGAGGACGTCGCCGCCGGCGAGCACCATCGACTCCGACCCGGTGAGCCGCACGGGCACCTGCCCCGAGCGGAGCAGGAGCGTGCCGTTCACCGACGCCAGGTCGCGGACGACGACGAACCGGCCCTCCGCGCGGACCTCGACGTGGCTGCGCGAGATGTCCTGGAGCGGGCTCGGCACGGTGATCAGCCGCGGCAGCTCGTGCGCGGCCACGCGGCCCGCGGAGGGGCGCCGGCCGATCACGACGGGACGGTCGAGCTCGACGACGTCGCCGGTGGAGAGCTCGAGGCGGGCGATCGCGCTCGTCGGCGTCGCCGGGGCGGGCGCGAGGGCGCGCAGCTCGGCGATCGAGATCGTGTGCCCGTCGTGGTCCCCGTCTCCGACCTCCGGAGACGGCGACGCGGCCGGGACGAGGTCGATCAGCCCGTGCTCGTCCTCCGGCTCGCGGATCGCGGCGTCCTCGACGACCCGGGCAACGGTCTCGCCGAAGAGGTGGTCGTACTCGTCGTCGGCGGCGCGGACCGTGTCGGAGACGGGCACGCGGGTCTCGTCGTGGCCGAGGGGGGCGGCGGCGGGCTCGGGCGCGGCGGCCGGCGCGGAGACGGCGGGCGGCGCCGGAGCCGCAGGGGGCGCGGCGGCGGACGGGGCGGAGTAGCCCCACTCGTCGAGCTCGCCGGTCTCGGCCGCGGGCTCGGCGGCGGGGATCCGCCCGACCGACGCCGGGTCCGCGTCCTGCGGCTCGACGACCACCGGATCGACGACGACCGGCTCGACGAGCACCGGCTCGACGGTGACCGGCACCGCGACCACCGGCGCCACCACGACCGGGACGGCCTCCTCGGCCGGCGGCGGCGCGGCGGGAGCCTCGACGGCAGCGACCCCGACGACCTGCGGCTCGACGATCGCCGTGTCGACGACCGGCACGACCTCGACGACCGGCTCCTCCTCGGTCGGATCCGCCACGTCGCCCACCTCCGCGCCGACCGGCCGGGCTTCGAGGGTCGCGCCCCGGAACGTCGCCGTCAGCCGCGAGCAGAGCACGACCCCGCTGCCGATCGGCAGGCTCAGCGCCGCCCCGCGCCGGCCCGCCTTGACGCGCAGGCTGATCGAGACCGGAGCGGCGATCATCCGCTCGTTCCAGGTGGTCACCCCCTCGCCGGAGAGTGCGACGACGGGCGCGTCGTCGCCGAGCTCCTCGATCACCTCGACGAGCAGATCGCCGCGGACCGCGACCCGCGACAGGTCGTCCTCGAGGGAGACGACGGCGAACGGCGGGAGCGCCAGCAGGCCGGCCCCGAAGACTCCGGTGAGCGACTCGAGCACGCCCGCGAGGCCGCGGCCCGCCGCGAAGGCCTCGGAGACCTGCTTGACGCCCTCCTCGCCCAGCACGTCGGGCAGCAGCGCCATCCCGCGGTCGGAGACGACGCCGAACCAGCGGCCGGGTCGATAGCGGATCTCGGTCACGGGCGAGCCCCCTCGGTGTCGGGAGTGCCGGCGACGAACGGTGCCGCGACGATCTCGCGCGTGACGATCGCGCGCGGCACGGTGTCGTCGCTGACGGCGGTGGCGAGCGGCAGCCGGTCGCTCGGCACGGTGCGATCGAGGTCGTCGCCGGCGCTGACGGCCGTCGCGTCGATGACCAGCACGGTCAGGTTGTCGCGGCCGCCGTGGAGGAGCGACTCGTGCAGCAGCCGGGTGGCCGCGGCCTGCGGGTCGGCCTCGTCGCGCAGGACGAGAGCGATGCGGGCGTCGTCGAGCTCGGTGGTGAGCCCGTCGGAGCAGACCAGCATCCGGTCGCCCGTCGCGGCGGGGAGCAGCCAGAAGTCGGGCGCACCGGCGCTGCCCGCACCCAGCGCCCGGGTGATCACGTTGCGCTGCGGGTGGGTCTGCATCCCGGAGGCGTCGAGCTCGCCCGCCTCCACGAGCTCCTGCACCACCGAGTGGTCGACGCTGACCTGCTCGAGGGCGCCGTGCGCCATGCGGTAGGTGCGGGAGTCGCCGAGGTTGAACACGAGCCAGTAGCCCAGGTCCTCGATCTCGGCGATGGCCAGTCCGCTGACGGTCGTCCCGGCGCTGCGCTCGGTGCTGAGGGCCAGCTCCGCGATGCGGACCTGGGCGCCGGCGAAGCACTCCTCGATCTCGGAGACGCGGACCGTGTCGTGGCCGACCAGGCTGCGGAACTCGTCGACGGCGATCGCGCTGGCGACCTCTCCGGCGTCGTGCCCGCCCATGCCGTCGGCGACGACGAAGACCGGGGGTTCCGCGACGTGCGAGTCCTCGTTGATCGCCCGCTTCATCCCGCGGTCGGTGGCGCTGCCCCACTGCACGGCGATCGGGCTGCCCGCAGCGCTCATGCCCACTCCACCGCCGCCGTGCGGTCGCCGAAGGTCAGCGTGGCGCCGACGGGCACCGCGGCGCGACCGCCGGGCGGCACCGGGGTCGCCGTGCCGTCGATCACGACCCCGGTCCCGTTGGTCGAGTGCCGGTCGATCACCGAGAGCTCGTCGCCGAGGAGCTCGAGCCGCGCGTGCGTCTTCGAGATCGAGCGGGTCGTGTCGGCGAGCGCCACCAGCTCGCCCGCCGCCTCGCCGGTGCGCGGCGCGGGGTTGCGGCCGACGAGCGCGGAGTCGGAGACGACCACGACGGTCCCGTCGTCGAAGCGGAGCCGGACCGCGCGCGGGCGCGGTTGCGCGGGGGCGCCGGCGCTCATCCGGGTGAGCTCGAGGTCCTCCGGCTCGTGCGCGGGGGCGCTCGGCCGGGCCGGAGCCGGGGCGGCGGAGCCGGGCACGGCGGAGATCACGCCGCCTGCGGGCGGTCCCGCGAAGCTCGCCGGCGCGGCGGCCGGCGCGGAGTACACGGCGGGCGCGGCGGTCGCGGGCGCGGAGGCGAGGGGCGCGGAGTACGCAGCGGGCACGGCAGCGGCGACCGACGACTCCGCTGTCGCACGCGGAACGACCGGCTCGTCGAGGTCGGCGACCACGGCCACCGACGAGGTCGGCACCGGCGCCTCCCGCAGGGACGAGACGGGACGCGACGCGCCCGCCGAGCGGGTGTCGATCATCCAGGTGCCCGTGGCCTGGTCGTGCCAGCCGCGGTTCTCCCCCGAGGTGTCGAACAGCGGCGAGAAGTAGCCGACGATGATCGCGGCGCAGAGGTTGAAGACGACGTTCCGGCCGGCCGCCTTCCAGAATCCGAGCGGTTCCCCGCTGTCGTAGCGCACGAGGCGCAGACCGAGCATCCGCATCCCCGGGGTGCCCCGCCCGCCCTGCGCCTTCGTGTAGAAGAGGCCGAAGGCGAGGATCAGAATGGTCGGCCCGAACGCTCCGAAGTACGCGATCGCACTGTAGGCGCCGGTCGTGGAGGCCGTCTGCCAGAGCGCCCAGGTGAGGAGCCAGACGATCACGTAGGAGAGGAAGAACCAGACGCCGACGATGACACTGTCCAGCAGGTAGGCCCCGACCCGGGGGCCGAGCGCGGCCGGAACGCCGAACGGCACGGCCGCTGTCCGGCGCGGAGTCCCGGCGCTGAGGGCAGCCGCCCCGCAGCCGCGGCAGAACGCCGCGCTCGCGTCCATCGTCGTCGAGCAGCGCGAGCACACCCAGCCGGACGTCGTCGTGTCAGCCATGGAGATCCTCGTTCCTCGCGGGTCGCCCCGTCGTGTTCGTCCGGGCGCCGCGGGCGGCGGTGGTGGCGCGGGTCAGCCAGGCCGGCCGCAGGGAGCGCAGGGACAGGCGCGCCCGGAGCCGCCGCCAGGGCGAGACGGTGGCGTGCAGCTCCGCGACGAGCGCGTCGGTCTGCTCCCAGAAGGCGGCGACCTCGGCGTCGACCGGATCCAGCGGCCCGAAGACCGCGGCATCGGCCCGCCGGGCCAGGACCGCCACCCCTGCGCTCGGGTACTCGGAGTGCAGCAGAGCCGCGTCCTCGAGGCGGGTGGCCCCGGCCGGGACGACGGTCCCCAGGTCGGCGGCGCGGTCGAGCACCTCGTCCCAGCCGCCGCTGATCCGGTCGGCCGCATGCTCGGCGCCCACCCGCGCCCGGCGGCGTCGGCGCTTGAGGGCCGCGATGAGCAGCGCGGGGCCGAAGAGCAGCGCCGCCAGGCCGACGACTCCGCCGGCGACCGCGAGCACGACGCCGATCCAGCCCAGGTCCGGGCCCCGGTCGTCCTCGGTCTCGTCCTCCTGGACCACGTCCGGCGGCACGACGGCCGGCTCCTGCGGGGGCGGCGGCGGCTGGAGGACCTGGGCCTTCGGCTGGGCCGCCGGCTCGGGCTGCTGATCCTGCAGGATCTGCTCCTTCGGCGGCGTGGGATCGAAGGCCACCCAGCCGTGCTCCGCGAACGCGACCTCGACCCACGCGTGCAGGTCGTCGCCGGTGAGCGCGACGTCGCCGGAGAGATCCGACCCGGCCGCCGGGTAGTAGCCCATCACCACGCGGGCCGGGAGACCGAGCTCGTCGACCATCAGCGCCATCGTGGTCGCGTAGTGCTCGTCGTCGCCGACCATCCCCCTCTCGTCCGTGAGCAGCAGCTGCAGCCGCTCCGAGCCGTGACCGGGGCGGGACTCCGCCTCGCCCTCGAGGCCGTGGCTGAAGTAGCCCTGCGTCGAGAGCGTGGTCGCGATCGCCCGCACCTGGCTGAGCGCGGTGGTCGCCTCACCCACCGAGGCGAGCGTCGCGTCGGTGAGCGCCTCCGGGACGTCGACCGGCGTCGGCACGGTGACGGGTGCCGCGACGGCGTCGGCGAGCTCCTCGTCGCTCGGCACCGGGGGGAGGGTCGTGGTCAGCGTGTAGGAGTCGCCGGCCGCGAGCCGCGAGGTCACGACCGCGACGCCGGTCTCGTCGTTGTAGTGCAGCGATCCGCTCAGCGCCTCGGCCCGCGGCCCGGCGAACTCGATCGACGACGGGTAGCCCGCGTCTGGCAGCCAGACTCCGCCGAGGTCCGCCGCGGTGAAGCGGAGCACGGCCGGCGTGCCCTCGTGCTCGCCGGCGATGGTGCTGCCGACGCGGGCGAAGCTGCCGGAGCCGCCCCCGCCGCCGGTCACGTCGAAGACGGTCCCGGTGTACGCGTCCATGGTCGCGAGGCGCACCCGCACGCCCTCCTGCAGGCCCGACACCGTGAACAGGGTCGCGTCCTTCTGATCGCGGACGGTCTTGCGGAAGGAGGCGAGCGGCGTCGGGTAGTCGTCGAGGTCGAACGGCGGCACGATGTCCTCGCGGAGAGTCGAGCGCGACCCGGCCGGGGCGACGGCGCCGGCGGAGACGCCGACGACTGCGGCCGCGAGCGCCAGGACGAGGGCGCCGGAGCCGATCCGGCGCAGCCGCAGCTGACGGACCGCGGAGGGGTCGACCGCCCCGTCGCCGCCGGCGGCGGAGGTCTGCGCCGACTGGCGGCGCCAGGCCGCCCAGGCCAGCCCGACGACGCCGAAGGCGATCGCCTGGGCGAGGGGCGCGACGGCGTCCGCGGTGCCGAAGAGGATCGAGACGAGCACCAGAGCCGCGGCCGGCACGAGCGCCCAGACCGGGCGCGGGGCGCGCAGGGCGATCGTCGCCGCGACGACGGCGCAGACCAGCGCGGCGCAGAACGGCACGACGAGCAGCTCCGGGAAGCCGTTCGCCGGCGGCTCGACGGTGAGCAGGCTCTTCCACGAGGTGACCAGCGCGGTCGCGAGGCCCAGGAGGCTCTCCGGGCTCGGGATGACGCCGAGGAGGCCCGCGGAGCGGAACGCCGCCGCGGTGCCGACGAGGGAGTAGGCGGCGGCGGTCACCGCGGTCGTCGTCAGCAGGCCCCAGCGGGCTCGCGCCGCGAGGGCGCCGACCGCGAGACCGGCGACGATCCCGAGGCCGCCCGCGACGAGGTGGTCCGCGCCGGCGAAGACCCGGCCGAAGCCGACCGCGCCGACGGCGAGCAGCACCGCGAGGGCGACCAGATCGACGGCGACGGCCGCCGGTGCCCGGCCCCTCACGCGGCACCTCGCCGCACGGCCGCCGGCAGCTCCTCGAGAGCCGGGACGCTGAGCAGCGCGAGCTCCCCGATGCTGCGGCGGGCGGCGGGCCGATCCTCGTCGCAGCTCACGCCGAGGACGCGGGCGTCGGGGGGCAGCTGCCGGGCCGCCGAGCGGAACCGCGGTGCCGTCACCTCCGAGCCGACGACGAGGATCACGACCGACGCCTGCGGCACCGAGCGGGCGAGGGAGCGCGACAGGCCGACGAGGTCGCCCCTGCTCTGCCCGAGCTCCACCCCGGAGAGGTCGTCGAGCAGGCGCTTGCCTATGCCCGCGTGCAGCGACCGGCCCTGCACGAGCACGCTGAGCTGCTGCCCGTCGCGCAGCGCCTGGAGGCCGAGGGAGGCGCAGCTGGAGACGGCGAGCTCGAACTGCTCGTCGTCGCGGTAGTCGGCGGGATCGAGCGACAGGCCGATCGCGAGGTGCGAGCGCCGCGTCTCCTCGAACTGGCGCACCATCAGCGTGCCGGTGCGCGCCGTGGTCTTCCAGTGCACGTAGCGGCGGTCGTCGCCGGGCGCGTAGGCGCGGAGGGCGTGGAAGGAGACGTCGTTGTTGGAGAGCTCCGGGGCCGGCCGGCCCTCGAGGTCCTTGAGGAAGCCGGACGACGAGCCGCCGACGGCGACGGTGCGCGGGTGCACGAAGAGGTCGCCGGGCACGGTGTGCGGCACGACGCGGCGGAAGAGCCCGAGGCCGTCGCCGCGGACCGAGCGGACGGGTCCGACGCGGATCACACCGCGCCGCGCCGTCGGGATGGTGAAGAGCTCCTCGTGCACGGCCGCCGCCTCCAGCCGCGGGAGCGGGAACACCGCCAGCCCGCCGCCGACCGGCAGCTCGACCCGCGCGGGCAGGAGCGAGCGGGCCGAGGCGTTGCGCACCTCGACGCGGCCGACCGCCCGCTCCCCCGCGACCACCCGGGTGGTCGCGAGATCGAGGTCGACGGAGTAGGCGGAGCGCCCGATCATGAACGGAGCGGCGGCGATCAGCACCGCCAGCGCCAGGACCGCGAGCAGGACCAGCTCGCTCCAGCCCTGCACCGCGCCGACGATCCAGGCGAGGCCGGCCAGCGCGAGGAGGACCCAGGCGAACGAGGTCGCCACCGCGACCACGGGCACGGCGCGGGAACGCACGGGCGCGAGCAAGACGCCGGCCGTCTCGACCACGTGGCGCGACCGCTCGACGGCGGCGCCCGCGCGTCGCGCGAGCCCCTCCCTCCGGAGCACTCCGATCCCGGTCATGCCGCTTGACGCTCCTGCGGCGCGGCGACCTCGGCGAGCACGCGCCCGAGCACGCCGTCGGCCGTGGCGCCGGCGAACTCGGCCTCGGGATCGAGGACGAAGCGGTGCAGCCAGACCGAGGCGACCAGCTGCTTGACGTCGTCCGGAAGCACGTAGTGCCGGCCGTTCGCCGCCGCCCAGACCTTGCAGGCGCGGATCAGCGCCATCGAGCCGCGGACCGAGACGCCGATCCGGGTCTCCGGCGCCGAGCGGGTGGCCTCGGCGAGCTGCACGACGTAGCGCAGCACGGCGCCGTCGACGTGCACGGTCGCCGCGAGGTCGGCCATGTCGGCGACGGCCTGGGTCGTGATGATCGCGCGCAGCCCGGCGGAGGGGTTGCGCTCCCCCGCACCCGCCAGGATCCGCTCGGCGGACGCCGCGTCGGGGTAGCCGATCGAGGTCTTGATCAGGAAGCGGTCCAGCTGCGCCTCGGGCAGGCGGTAGGTGCCGGCCTGCTCGATCGGGTTCTGCGTGGCGATGACGAGGAAGGGCCGCCCGACCTCGTGGCCGACGCCGTCGACCGTGACCCGCGACTCCTCCATCACCTCGAGCAGCGCCGACTGCGTCTTCGGCGAGGCGCGGTTGATCTCGTCGGCGAGCACGATCGACGCGAAGATCGGGCCGCGGTGGAAGTCGAAGCGCCCCGACTTCTGGTCGTAGATCGTCACGCCGGTGACGTCGCTCGGCAGCAGGTCGGGCGTGAACTGGATCCGGTTGCTGGTGCCCTGCACCGTCGCCGCGATCGCCTTCGCGAGGCTGGTCTTGCCGGTCCCCGGCGCGTCCTCGAGCAGCACGTGCCCCTCGGCGAGCATCGCCGTGAGCACGAGCGAGACCACCTCGGACTTGCCGAGCACGGCCTGCCCGACGTTCTGCACGAGCTTCTCGAACGTGGCGGCGAACCAGGCGGCCTGGTCGGGTGTCATGGTCATCAGTGCGATCCCTCTTCTCGGTGCCGACGCGGGGTCAGCACGGCTTGATTCCCGGTACGCCGGTGTCGGTAGAAGCGGCGGAGACGTACCAGCCGTCACCCATGCGGTACCAGCGGTAATTGCCGACGACCTGCTTCCGGGACCAGTCGGAGTAGCAGTAGACGGTCACGTCGCCCCTGACCCAGTAACTGCTGCAGGTCTTCGAGCTGGAGTTGAAGTGCAGCGGGGACGAGTCGCTGTCCTCGGCGCACGAGTCGCTGGGGACGTTGATCACCCAGCTCGTCGGGGCCGGCGGAGGCCCGCTGGAGGCCTGCGACGTCGATTCCCCGCTGACCTGGCCCTCGGCGTCGAATGCCCGCGCCGTGATCGAGTGGTTCTCGTTGTACGCGTCGCCGATCGTCTCGGTTCCGCCGTTCAACCCGCCGTCTCGCCAGTTGCCGCCATCCGTCCGGATCTCGACGCGAGTGATCGCGCGTCCGTTCGACGGGGGTGTCGTCCAACTCAGAGTCACGCTCCTGGCGTTCGGGACCGCGTTGGTCTTCGGCGCGAAGACCGGGCCGAACGGAACGACCGTCACCGATTGGACCTCACCCAGTTCGCTGAGCTCGCCGGCGATCTCCGAGTAGGCACGCACTTCGAGCGTCTCGGGATTGCCGTTCGCCTGCACGCTGATGACCTGCCCGGGAACGGCTTCTCCCCAGTACCCCATCGTCGGGATCTTCAGGTCGTACTTGATCTCGGACGGCGACGCACCGTTGAGCTCCGTCGGCGGGTCGAAGGTGATGGACACCGTCTCGTCCCCCGGCGTTCCGACCAGGTTGCGGACCGTTCCCGGTGTACCGAAGGCGCGTCGGGTCGCGGAGTCGGTGCTGAACAGTGGATCCGTCTTCTTCGCATCCGTCGACTTGTTCTTCGCGGCTACCGAGAACGTGTAGCCCGACTCCGAGTTGTCGACCGTGATGTTCTGAGTGGTGATTCCGGCCGCGAGCTCGATCCTTTTGGTCTCGGCACCGCCCTTCTTCACCACGAGGGTGTAGCCGGTCAGCGCTTCCGCGTTCACCGTCGTCGGCGGGCTCCAGCTCACGGGGAGCTGCGTCTGAGTGCCCAGTTGCACCGAGGCACCGACCTGCGGCGCCGCCGGCGCACTCGGCGAGCCCGCGGGGCTCATCGACATCGGGCCCGACCAGTCGGAGGGCTCCGGGGAGCGGTTCGACGCCCGCACGGCGACCGTGTAGTTCGAGCCGTTCGTCAGCCTGGTGAGCTGCGTGGTCCGGGTACCGCCGGGCACCTCGAACAGGTCGTTGCCGGCCCCGCTGAGCTGCACCTCGTACCCCGTCACCGCGGACCCCGGGTTCGCCCCGTCGGCCCAGGTCACCGTGAGCGAGCCGTCGCCGTAGTCGAGGCTCGTGATCGTCGGGGCGCCCGGGCGGGCGTCCGGACGTGCCACGGCCGACGCGGGCGACGGGTCGGACTCGCCGATCTCGTTGGTCGCGGTGACCGTGAAGGTGTACTCGCGGTCGTTGGTGAGGTTCGCGATCGTGCAGGTGGTCGCCGCGCAGTCCTGGCCGCCCCCCGACCACTTCACCGTGTGCGTGGTGATCTCGGCGCCGTTGCTGGTGCCGTCGGACCAGCTGAGCACGACCGTCCGGTCCTGCACCGAGCTGACCGACGGCGTCCCCGGCGCGGCGGGCTTGCCCTGCACCGTGACGCGGATCGTGCCGAACACCCGGCGCTCGGCGTCGCCGGTGGCGTCCGCCACCTGGTAGCGCACCGTCATCGTGCCCACGAAGTCCGCGTTCGGCGTGACGACGACGGAGCCGCCCTGGGCGCTCGCCGTGCCGGTGTCGGCCCCGGAGTCCACGATCGGATCGTCGACCAGAGTCAGCGGCGTCTCGGGGAACGGGTTCACGTCGTTGGAGAGCACGTCGACCGTGGTCGGCCGGCCCTGGGGTGCCTTGGCGACGACGTCGTCGTTCGCGACCGTCAGCGGCCGGGTCGACGCGGTCACCCGCACGACCACCGAGCCCTGCACGGGCTGCGTGGTGCCGTCGGTCACGGTGATCGCCAGCGTCTCCTGCGTCCCCTTCGCGACCGACTCGTCGGCCGCGACGGAGAGCACCGAGCCCGACACGGAGGCGGTCATCCCGGTGGGCGCGCCCGAGACGCTGTAGCTCAGCTTCGCCAGGTCGCCCTTGTCCGGGTCGCTCGAGAGCGCCCGCAGATCCAGCGTCGACGCGTCCTCGCCGGCCGCGACCTCCATCGCTCCCCCGGCGAACGTCGGCGGCTGGTTCTCCGGCGGCAGCACCGTGATCGGGATGCTCAGCGTCGCCTTCACCCCGGCGGGGTCGTCGGGCCCCGTGCCGTCGGTGACCTCGAAGGTCAGGGCGTCCGAGCCGAAGTAGTCGGGGGCCGCGGTGTAGAGCAGGGTCGACTCGTCCCGGACGAGCACCCCGTCGGCCGAGTGCAGCGCCGACACCCGGTCGGCCTGCGTCAGCCGCACGGTCTTCCCCTCGGGAGCCACGACCCAGTCGGTCAGCGGGATCGTCGCCTGCTCGCCGGCCTTCACCTCGAGCGGCTCGACACCGGGCTTGAGCGAGGGGCCGGTCGAGCTGAGCGCCGGCACCCGGATGAAGGCGGTCGCCACCTGCGAGTCGGCATCGGTCGCCGTGTACGTGAGGAGCTGCGCCTCCTCACCGGGGGTCACGGTCACGACTCCGCCGGCCCCGACCACGGCTCCCGCCGGCTCGCCGGGCAGCGCCACCCGGAGCTCGCTCGCGACGCCGTCCGGATCCTCGTCGTTCTTCAGCACGGGCACCTCGACGGTCTGTGCCGTCGTGATCTGCGCGGTCGTGACCGTGTCGTCGCGGGCGATCGGCGGCAGCAGCGCCGCCTCCTCCGCCACCGTCACGAGCAGGCTGCCGACGGCGGTCGCGCCGCGCGGATCGCCGACCGTGTACTGGACGGCGTAGTCGCCCTCCGCCTCGGGAGTCGTCACCAGCACGCGGCCGGCCGACAGCCGTGCCGTCATTCCCTCCGGTGCGGTGAGGCCGTCCGCGACCAGCGAGAGCGTGTCGCCGTCGGGGTCGGTGTCGTTCGCGAGCACGTCGACGGCGATGCTGCGCGCAGGCTGCGCGGTCACGACGTCCTTGACGGCGTCCGGTGCCTGGTTCTCCGTCGACGCAGGCGCGATGCCGACCTGGATCGTCGCCGTGCCCCGCTTGCCGAGAGCGTCGCTCACCTCGTAGCGGAAGGTGTCGGTGCCGACCGAGTCCTCGAAGGCCGTGTAGGTGAGGTGATCCGCCCCGACCTCGTCGATCCGCCCCTTGCCGGGAGCGCTCGCCTGGCCGACGAGCGTCACGCTGTCGCCGTCCGGATCGATGCCGTCCAGCGGGATCGGGATCGAGACGGTCGTCCCCGAGAGCGTGCGCGCTTCGAGGTTCTCGGGCCGCGGCGGGGAGTTCGCCTCGCGGTTCATCGGCAGGATCTGGATGCTGACGTAGCCGGCGTCCTTCTGGCCCGAGGCGTCGATCGCCTCGTAGGTGACGTAGACCGTCTTCGCGGTGTCGCCCGCCCGGAACCGCACGCGGTCCTCCGAGACGAACGCGACGCCGTCGGCGGCGTCGGGCAGCGGTGCCACGAGGTCGGGCACCACCGTCAGCAGGCCGCCGCCGGGCGAGACGTCGTTGGCGAGCACGTCGATCGTGACGGTGTCGCCGACGCGCACGGCTGCCGAGTCGTCGGTCGCGATCGGCGGCTCGAGGGTCGCCGGAGCGGGTGTCGGCACCACCAGCACCTCGCCGGTCGTCATCCCGGTGCCGTTCGAGACGACGTAGCGGAAGGTCACCGGCTCGGTGATCCCCGGCTGATCCGTGACGCGGAGCACCTCGTGCTCGAGGATCGCCACCGCGACACCGGCGCCGGCGTCCACCTCCACCGAGGAGACGACGAGCAGCCCGCCGTTGGGATCGGAATCGTTCTGCAGCACGTCGACGAGCGCGGTGCCGCCCGAGGGCAGCAGCGCGACGTCGCGCACGGCGACCGGGTTCTTCGCCTCGCTGGTCGCCGGGAGGACGTCGACGCGGACGAGTCCCGGGGTCGAGTCCGGTCCGTCGCTCGCGCGGTACTGCAGGTAGTAGCTGCCGGGTGTCGGCGACGTGAAGGTGAAGGTCCCCGCCGTGTAGTCGGGGGTGACGGTCGCACCGGCGGGCTGCTCGACCTCGGCGAGCAGCAGGGGCGCGCCGGACGGGCTGAGGTCGTTGCCGAGCGGCGCGACCGTCGCGGTCTGATCCGCAAGGGTCGTCACGTGGTCCGGATTGGTCACGGGGACGGTCGAGCCGGGCGCGCGGACGTCCACGTGCAGCACCCCCGCGATCTCGTCGGTGCCGTCCGAGACGAGCAGGTCGACATCCTTCCGGCCGAGCTCGGCGCCGATCGCGTCGAAGGTGACGAGTCCATCGGCGGTCGAGCGCACCTGGTCGTCGCTGGTCGACGTCGCAGCGAGGAGGAAGAGCTCGTCGCCGTCCGGGTCGATCCAGTCCGGCAGCACGTTGTAGGAGACCGAGGCGCCCTGCTCCAGGAGGATCCGCCCCTCGCGCTTCTGCTCGGGAGGCGTGTTGCTGCCCGCCGGCGTCACGGTCAGCATGACGACGGCGTCCGCGGTCTGCCCGCGTCCGTCGTCGGCGGTGTACGCGAACGACGCAGACCCGCTCGCCTCCGGGGGCAGGGTGATCTGCAGGGCGCTGCCGCCGTAGATCGGCGACACCGCGCCCAGTGCGGGCTGCGCCCCGGTCACGGACGCGGTGAGCACGTCCCCGTCCGGGTCGCTGTCGTTGTCGAGCACCGGCAGGATGACGCTGCGCCCGGCGCGCACGCCGAACTCGTCGTCCACGGCGACCGGCGGAGTGTTCTCCTCCGACCGCTCCGGGATCGTGTCCTGCACCTGCTGCTGGGTGCTGGTGTTGTCGTCGTCCTTGGTGGCGTCGTCCTCCGGCGGCGTGACGTCCTCCCAGTCGGAGACCTCCTTCATGTCCTGGTTCACCAGCCAGACGGAGCCCACGGTCAGCTCGTTCAGCACGACCGCGCTGCGATTGACGCGGAAGACCGCCTGCCGGTCGGCGCCGAGGTCCGGCACCTCCTTCGCGACGTCGTCCGCGGTTCCGCCGCAGTCGCGCAGGTACCGCCCCGAGCCGGACCAGGCGGCGTAGGTGCAGCCGTTGACCCGGACCGGCGCGACGGCGGTTCCGGTCCCGCCGGAGTCCACCGTCCGTGCGGCCGAGCCGTCCAGCGGCTGCAGGAGCAGGGCGGCACCGGTCGAGATCGCGACGTCCTCGCCGCCCGTGCTCGGCTGCTGCAGCGTCAGCTCGTCCGCGACTCCGAGCTGCACCGGGTCGTCCCCGTCGATCGACACCGCGCCGCTCCCCGCGTCGAGGAGGACCGGGGTGGAGCCGACGGCGGTGATCGCCGGCGTCGCTCCCTCGGCGAAGCCGGAGACGGCGGAGGTCGAGGGGGCGCCGCCGGTGCGGACCGTGACGAGCTCCTGCTCGCCGGGCGAGTAGGCGAAGACCGTGCCGTCGGCCGCGACGGTGGCCGCCGCATCCGCGCCGAGCTCGGCCGTGGGCTCGTCGGCCTCGACGCTGAACGAGGCGAGCGCGTCGACGGCCCGCACCCAGAGCGCGCCGGTGGCGGCGTCGAGGATCGCCAGCACGCCGCCGCCGAGCACGACCGAGGAGTCGGCGGGCACGGCGACCGCCTCGCCGAGCGCGACCGACGAGGTGTCCACGAGCGAGACGGTCGCGTTGCTCTGGTCGTGGACGACGACGGCGCCCGCCTCCTGCGCGACGTCGAAGCTCGTCCCCTGGGTGCGCAGGGCCGCGTCGAGGACCTCGGAGGGATAGTTGAGCCGGCCCGCGAGCAGCGCGGTCGGCTTGGTCACCCAGACCCCGGCGTCGTTGAGATCCACGTCCTGGGTGGTCACCCCCTGGTAGAGCACGGCCATCGTCGAGACGACGAGCGCGGCGGCGGTCACCGACGCGACGGAGGCGGCGGAACGGGTGCGGCGGGACAGCCGTGAGAACACGCTCGGACCGTTCCTCTCGGGAGTGGGGGGCGGGGTCGTCCGGTCGACGGCGGGCCGTCCGGCGGAACGTGCCCATCGTGTCCGCCGTCCACTCCGGCCACCAGCCGTCAGTTGTCGCGGCACCCGTCCGGGGGTCACGGCGGGTGCCCGCCGAGGACCGGTGGCGAGCGTCCGCCGACGGCACCGCCGGGCCGGGTCCCGCGGAATCGCGCCGATCCTTAGCACTCCAGGACCGCGAGACCACGGATTGGGACGCGGTGTCGCTTCGCCTTGCGACGTCCCGGCGCGCATCGCACACTTCAGCCATCGATGCCGACCACCCGACGGCTCGCCTCTCCCCTGACGATCCAGGACGCCGATGCCCGCCGCCGTGAGCACCCTTTCCCGACCCCTCGAGTCAGCACCTCCCCTCGAGCCCCTCGCTTCTCCCGAGCCCCTCGCTCCCCTCGAGCCGGCCGCTCCCCTCGCCGTCGACCCCGTGCGCTCGATCTGCGTGATCGACGACCACGCCATCGTCCGGTCCGGCATCGCCGAGCTGCTGCGCGGGACCGACGACCTGCGTGCCGACGCCGTCGCCGCCACCGTCGCCGAGATCGAGGAGGACGCCGCGGACTTCGACCTCGTCATCCTCGATCTGCGACTCGGCGACGGCAGCGACGCCGGCGAGAACGTCTCCCGGCTGATGCGCCGCGGCACCCGCGTCCTGATCTTCTCGGCCGGCGACGACCCCGACTCCGTCCGCGCTGCGGCCAGGGCCGGCGCGCTCGGCATGGTGCGCAAGTCCGAGGAGGACTCCGTGCTCCTCGAGACGATCCGCTCGGCGGCGCACGGCGTCGCGGTCGCCTCGACCGACTGGGCCGCGGCCCTCGACGCGGACGTCGAGCTCGCCGACGCCGGACTCAGCGCCCGCGAGCGCGAGGTGCTGGCACTCTACGCCGCGGGCGAGAAGGCGCAGCGCGTCGCCTCCCTCACCGGTCTGTCCCGCGACACCGTCACCCACTACGTCGGGCGGATCCGCGCCAAGTACGCGCGGGTCGGCCGCCATGCGGGGACCAAGGTCGAGCTCTACATCCGCGCGATCGAGGACGGCCTGCTCGAAGGCCCGATGTGAGATCCGGAGCCGCGGCGGCGGAGGAGCCGAGCTTCGGCATCGGCGACCGGTTCGAGCGGATCTTCGTCGTCGCATTCAGCATCGGCGGCATCGCGTTCCACGCCGTCGCGGCGCTCGGCTATGCGGCCACCGCTCTCGGGATCTCCCCGCTCTGGGCCGTCGCCGCATCCGTTCTGGTGCTGCCCGCCCCGCTGGTCACCCTGCTCGTCGCGATGCGCGGCAGCCTCGACGCGGTGCGGACCGTGCTCCGCGCGCACGTCGTCCTGTTCGCCGTCCTCGCTCTCGCGCTGATCCCGGCCGTGCCGCCCGGGAGCGGCCCCGCCGCCACCTCCTGGCTGATCGACGCCGTGCCCGTGGCGATGACCGCCGCGGCCGTCGCCTTCCCCGCGCGCCTCGTGCCGCTCGCCGTGGCCGGCGTCTGCCTCCTGCTCTTCGCCGTCCGCGCCGCCACCTCGGGATCGCCCGTCGTGGCGATCGAGGAGGCGGTCGACATGGCGATGATCGGCACGGTCTTCGCGGGGCTCGCCCAGGCGGTCCTCGGCGCCGGCCGGTCGCTCGAGCGCGCGACGCGCGAGTCGGTGCTCGCGGCCGCCCGTGCCGCCGGCCGAGCGGGGCGGCGGAGCGAGCGCATCCGGGTCGGCGCGCTCGTGCACGACGAGATCCTCTCCTTCCTGCTCAACGTGGAGCAGATCAGCCACTCCGCCGAGCGCTCCCGAGCCGCGGCGCGGATCGCCCTCGCGCACCTCGCGGAGCTCCGGCGGACGGATCCGACGGGCCCGACCCCGAGCCGGGCGATGCTGACCGCGGGCGAGTTCGTGCGCGCCGCCTCCGTCCGGATCACCGAGGCCGCGCCGCTCGCCGTCCTCAGCACCCGGATCGCGGCGGGCGCCGTGGCCGTCCCCTCCCCCGTCGCCGACGCGCTCATCGACGCGACCGTGCAGGCCGCGCGGAACGCCGTGCAGCACGCCCGCTCGACGGACGGCGCCCCCGCCGCCGTCCGCGCGTCCCTCGCCGTCGACGAGCGCGGGCTCTCGATCGAGGTCGGCGACGACGGCGGCGGGTTCGTCGCCGCCGCCGTGCCGCAGAACCGGATGGGACTGACCACGAGCATCCTCGGCCGGGTGACCCAGATCGCCGGGGCGACCGCGCAGATCGCCTCCGAGGCGGGCACCGTGGTGCGGTTGGAGTGGCGCCGGTGACCCGCCCGCGCCGTCTCGAGCAGAGCGCCGACGTCTCCGACCTGCTCGGCTTCGGCGGCGGCCACGTCCGGGTGATCGGGCTCCTCTTCGTCGGCGCCAACGTCCTCCTCGCAACGCTGAACCTCGACTGGTCCCGCCGCCCCGCGCTCACGGCGGCGTCGGTGCTGATCGTCGCCCTCCTCGTCGCCCTGGTCGTCCGGCGCCCCCGCGATCCGCTCCCGCTCCCCGGCACCCTCCTGGTCGCGGCCGGCGCACCGGTCGCCTCGGCCCTGGGCTGGTGGGCCCTCGAGCCCACCGGCTGGGAGGGGAGCTTCGCCACCTGGTTCCTCGGCGGCACCGCGTTCCCGCTCTTCGCCCTCTGCCTCCGCGGGCGGATCCTCGCGGCGGTCGCGGGCCACCTCGCGGTCGGAGCCGTGACGCTCGCCTGCCTCCTCGGCAGCGGCCACAGCGCGCTCTTCGCCCTCGAGGCGATGTCGCGCTACGCGATCCTGCTCGTCTGCGGCGTCCTGTTCCGCCTCGGCCTGCGCTACGCCATCGGCCGGATGGGCGAGGTGCGGGCCGAGCGCGAGCGCCTCGCCACCGAGACGGCGGAGGCCGACGGCCGCTTCGCCGAGCGGGAGAAGCGCGTGCGGCTGGTCGCGGACCTCGCGGAGCCGCTCCTCGCGCGAGCGGCCGCCGGCGAGCCCTACTCCCCCGCCCTCGCACGAGACGCGGCCAACGTCGAGGCCGGCATCCGCGACGGGCTCCGCGCCTTCGGCCTCGTGCGCGACCCGCTGGTCGCGAGCGTCCGCGCCGCGCGGCTGCGCGGGGTCCAGGTGGTGCTCCTCGACGACTCCGACGGCGACCTCGACGAGTCCACCCTCGACCGCGTGGCCGCGACCGCCGCGCGCGCCTTCGAGCAGATCGGCTTCGGGCGCGTCACCGTGAGGCTGCTGCCGCCCGGCCGGGGCGCGGTCGCGACCGTCGTCGCCGATACCGAGCCGGGCCTGCACCTCGAGGTCCGCTAGGCGGCACGCCGCTCGCGGTCCTCGTCCGAGTACTGCACCCGCGGGTTGAGCGCGAGCGCGTCCCGGGCCGCCGCGCGCGCGAGGGTGATCGCCGCCGAAAGCCGGGGCCTGCGGACCGTGCCGGCGGTGCGCCCGTAGACGTCGACGTGCGCGAACGCCGGCGCCCAGGTCGGGCGGGGCCGGCGGTTGCCGATGGTGGCCGTGAGATGCAGGAACGCCTGTGCGGAGCCGAGCGCCGAGGCCGCGTCGACCCCCGGGGCGATCGAGGGCAGCGGCGCCGGAGCGGCCGACGTGACGGCCCGCAGCACCCGGAGGTCGGTGTAGGGCGGGATCACGGGCAGCGTCCTTCCCAGCACCGCCGGGCGCCGCGCGATCTCCTCGAGCGGCAGATCCTCCGTGAAGCCGAGCATGCGCTCCACGGTGTGCCGCGACCTCGGGTGGAACGACGTCGCCTGCGCGGCCCAGCCGACGTTCATCACCCAGAGCACCGGCAGATCGAGCGCGCGGGCGGTCCGCGCCAGCAGCACGCCCACCTCCGGGGTCGTCACCTCCGTCTCGTCGACGACCAGGTCCGCGCCGCGCGCGAAGCCGAGCGCCGTCTCCGGGAGCACACCAGCGGGGAAGACGTCGACCGTCGCGTCGGCGTCGAGCGCGAGCACCGACTCGCGGAACACCTCGGCCTTGTTCCGGCCCACCGCCGCCAGCGTCGCCCCGGGCACCCGGTTCGCGTTCTCCGGCTCGAAGACCTCCGGGTCGGCGACCGCGAACGAGCGCACGCCCATCTGCGCGAGCTTCAGCCCGAGCTGGAACCCGTCCCCGCCGACGCCCGCGAGCGCGATCCGCGCCGAGCACAGCGCCTCCTGCTCCGCCTCGCTCCAGAAGCCGAGGTTCCTGGCGAACCGGGGGGCCGTCACGTCGGTGCTCACGCCGCCAGCTCCTGCTCGTCGTCGATCCCGACCAGGATGTCGCGCGCCGTGAGGAGGCGGCCGGGCAGCCAGCGGCTGAGCCGCCTGATCGGCGGCACCTCGATCGCGATCGCGACGTTGTGACTCCGGTACGCGCCGATCCACCGCCGCTCGCCGATCCTCGTGGCGGTGAGCGAGAGGCGCAGCAACCGCTCGAGCACCGGATCGATCAGCCCGTAGGCGGAGCGCATCCCGGCCTCGTCGAGGAAGGCGAGGACTGCGGCGTACAGCTCCAGCACGCACGCGTGCTGCGCGGCCCGGTTCTCGTGCCGCGCGACGAGGCGCGAGACCTCGACGGAGGGCTCCGGTGCGGGGCTCGAGCCGAAGACCTCCGGCCAGTACCGCTCGACGGGGAGGCGGTCGTCGGTCACCGCGCGGGTCGCGCGACCCTTGACGATCAGGCGGAGAGCGGCGCGGATCCGCAGCTCGCCCGCACACTCCTCGACGACCGCGAAGGCGAGCGAGCGAGCATCGTCCTCGTCGGTCTCCCGGCCGTCGCTCCCGTGCTCGGCGGAGAGGAAGCCGGCCTCGTCGACGTAGATCTCGCGCCGCAGCTCGAGGAAGCGGCGGTAGGCCTCCTCGGCCCCTGGGACGGGGACGCCGCCCGAGGCGATCAGTCCGGTGGTCCGCCCGGTGGTGCCGGACGACGGTCGCTGCTGCACGTCTCGCATGGGGTTCTCCTCGACTCGGAAGCGTCTGTTCCGACGAGACCGATCGTGGAGAGCGGGCGGGCCGCGAAGAATGGGGACGTCTCCCCACGGGCAGAGGTGCCCGTCGGCTCAGGCGAGCTCGTCCACGTCGTCGAGGTCGACCGCGACCGAGCTGACCAGCGCGAGCAGCGCCTCCGCGTAGGCGTTCTCGGCGATCTCGTCCTCGAAGTCGCGCTGCTCGCCGGCGAGCTCGACGGTCACGGCGAAGCGCACCGGCCCGCCGGCCGCGACGCGGCGCAGCGAGCGGAACGTACCGCGGAGCAGCTCGCGCAGCTGGTCCTCGCGCGGCAGCCAGAGCGAGTCGTCGAGCGCCACGGAGTCGAGCGCCCACTCGGTCGTGCCGTTGAAGCCGAGCACCGTGCCGGTCTCGTACTCGTGCGCTTCGATCGTCATGTCGCTCACGGTGAAGACGTCGCCGTCGAACCCCTCGCGCTCGATGCGGAAGCGGTCGCCGGTGACCGGTGCCCAGCGCAGACCCGCGGTCCGCAGCGCCCTGGCCAATTCGAAGGAGATCATCTCCCGATCATGGCCCGCGTTCCCGGACGGAGGCCGCGAAGACGGGACCGCGGCCCCGATGTCGGTGGGTGAGTTTACGTTCATGAAACGTCCGGTTCACAGGCCGGGCACCCGCACTGCATAGCGTGGCTCACTGTGCCCCTTTCAGGGGCGAAGGGTCGCCGTCGCCGTGCGGTGACGCACCACCGCTCTCCGGAGCGGCGATCGAGAGGACCACCATGCCCGACTCCCCCGCACCCCTCGCGGACAGGCCTCGCGCCCGCACACCGAGGAGGCGCCTCGCCCTCGCGGCCCTCGCCGGTCTCGCCCTGGTCGCCACGCCGCTGGTCGCGACCCCCGCCACCGCGGCTCCGAGCGGTGACGAGCTGGTCATCAGCGAGATCTTCGCCCGCGGCGGCTCGGCCGGCGCGACCTACAGCAACCGCTTCGTCGAGCTCTACAACCCGACCGGCGCCGACGTCGCGCTCTCGGGCCTCTCGCTGCAGTACCGCTCGGCCACCGGCACGGCGAACCCGACGACGACCGTCGCGCTCACCGGCACCGTCCCCGCCGAGGGCCACTTCCTGATCGCCGGTGCGAGCAACGGCAGCAACGGCGCGCCGCTCCCCGCCGCCGACCAGACCGCGAACGGCCTCAACATCGCGGCCGCCGGCGGCACGCTCTTCCTGGTCGAGGGCACCGCGACCCTCGTCGCCCCGCCGACCGGCACCGCCGAGCAGCCCGACGCGGTCCTCGACCTGCTCGGCTACGGCACCTCCAACACCTTCGAGTCGGCGGCCGCCACCGCGCCGACGCTGACCGAGTCGATCGCGCGCGCCGACTCCGCGACCGGCGATACCGACTCCAACGCCGCCGACTTCACCGTCGGCGCGATGACCCCCGAGTCCGCCGGCGGCAGCACCCCGGAGCCGACGCCGGCGCCGACCGGGACGGCGACCCCCACGGCGACCCCGACCGCCCCGCCGACCACCGCGCCGACCGTCTCGATCGCCGAGATCCAGGGCACCGGAGCCGCGTCCCCGCTCGTCGGGCAGACCGTCACCACCACCGGCGTCGTCACCGCGCGCTACGCCACCGGCGGCTACAACGGCTACGTGATCCAGACCGCCGGCACCGGCGCGCAGACCACCGGCCGCACCGCCTCCGACGCCGTCTTCGTCTACTCCTCCGCCTCGGTCGGCGCGGTCGCGATCGGCGACAACCTGCGCATCACCGGCGCCGTCAGCGAGTTCAACGGCCTCACCGAGCTCACCCCGACCTCGGCCGCGACCGTCGAGAAGCTCGGCACCCCGGCCGTCGCGCCGATCGCGGCCGCCGTCGGCCTCCCCCGCACCGTCGAGGAGCGCGAGACGCTCGAGAGCATGCTGATCGCCCCGCAGGGCGCGTTCACCGTGACCGACACCTTCGACCTCAACAGCTTCGGCTCCGTCGGCCTCACCGCCGGCGACTCGCCGCTGCTGACCCCGACCGAGGTCGCCCGCCCTGGAACGCCGGAGCTGGCCGCGGTCGTCGCCGACAACGCCGCGCGCGCGATCGTGCTCGACGACGGCGCCTCGATCAACTTCCTCGGCGCCGCCGCGAACAAGGCGATCCCGCTGCCCTACCTCACCCTGACCGCGCCGATCCGCGTGGGTGCTCCGGCGACCTTCACCCGCCCCGTCGTCCTCGACTACCGCAACGGCGGCTGGGCCTTCCAGCCCACCACGCAGCTGACCGTCGAGAACGCCGGCGACGTGCAGCCCGCGACCTTCGCGAACACCCGGACCGCGAAGCCCGAGGCCGTCGGCGGCGACCTGTCGATCGCGTCCTTCAACGTGCTCAACTACTTCTCCACCACCGGCGACTCGATCACCGGCTGCACCTTCTACACCGACCGCGACGGCGACCCGGTCACGGTCAACAGCGGCTGCGACGCCCGCGGAGCGGCGAACGCCGACGACCTCGAGCGCCAGCAGGCCAAGATCGTGACCGCGATCAACACCCTCGGCGCGGGCGTCGTCTCGCTCGAGGAGATCGAGAACTCGGCCAAGTTCGGCAAGCCGCGCGACGAGGCCCTCGCCACCCTGACCGCCGCGCTGAACACGGCGGCCGGCTCCGAGGTCTGGGCCTACGTCCCCTCCCCCGCAGCGCTCCCCGCGCTCGCGGACGAGGACGTCATCCGCACCGCCTTCATCTACAAGAAGGCAGTCATCGAGCCGGTCGGCGAGTCCGTCGTGCTCAACGACACGGTGAACTTCTCGAACGCCCGCAAGCCCCTCGCCCAGGAGTTCCGCCTCCTCGGCGACAGCGCCAGCGAGTTCGTCGCGATCGTGAACCACTTCAAGTCGAAGGGCTCCGGATCCGGCGCCGACGCCGACCAGGGCGACGGCCAGGGCGCCTCGAACGCCTCGCGCGTGAAGCAGGCGACCGCCCTCGTCGCCTTCGCCGACCGCCTCCGCACCGAGAAGGCCACCGAGCTCGTCTACCTGCTGGGCGACTTCAACGCCTACTCGAAGGAGGACCCGGTGAAGGTGATCACCGACGCCGGCTACACCGACCAGGGTGCGAAGGACGGCAAGTACTCGTACTCGTTCGACGGCGCGGTCGGCTCGCTGGACCACGTCTTCGCCTCGCCCGCGGCCGACAGGACGGTCACCGGGGTCGACACCTGGAACATCAACAGCGGCGAGTCCGTGGCACTGGAGTACAGCCGCTACGACTACAACGCGACGATCTTCTACGACACCTCGGCGTACCGCTCCAGCGACCACGACCCGGTCGTCGTCGGCCTCGACCTGCCCGAGACCCAGACGGACCCGGAGCCCGAGCCCGTCACGGTCATCGACGTCGCGACCACCGCCTCCACCAAGCGCCTCGCCGTCGTGCGGACGCTGACGGTGTCGGCGGTGAACAACGGCGACGAGACGGTCTCGATCGAGATCACGACGGCGTACGGCAGCAAGACGAAGAAGACGGTCAAGCCCGGCCAGTCGTTCACGGTGAAGACCGTGACCGTCTTCAAGCCCATCAAGGCCGGCACGGCGACCATCGAGGTCACCGCGCCCGACGGCACCGAGCGCGTCTACAAGCAGGCGTACCGCGGCGCCTGATCCCGCGCGACCCCTGATCTCGGCGAGCTCCGGCTCCTAGAGTTCGGGGATGCCCGAGGGAGACAGTGTGCACCGTCTCGCCGCCCGCCTCAGGCGGGCGGCGGACGGTCGCACCGTCCTCGAGGGCGAGCTGCGCTCCGGGGACGCGGCCGGCACTTCCCTCGCCGGGCTGAGGATCCTCGAGCACGACACCCACGGCAAGCACCTCCTCACCCGCTTCTCCGGCGGAACGACCCTGCACACCCACCTGCGGATGCAGGGCTCCTGGACCGTGACCGCTCCCGGCCGAGCGGTCCCCCGCTCGGTGCAGAAGGACGTCCGCGTCCGCCTCCGCCTCGACGACGACTCGACCGTGTGGGGCATCGACCTCCCGGTCGTCGAGCTCCTCGCCACCCGCGACGAGCCGCGCGCCGTCGGGCACCTCGGGCCCGACCCGCTCCGCGCGGACTGGGACGCCGACGAGGCCGTCCGGCGCCTCTCCCGCCTCCCGGACCGGCCCGTCGTCGCCGCACTCCTCGACCAGCGCTGCCTCGCGGGTCTCGGCAACCTCTGGGCCAACGAGGTCTGCTTCCTCCGCGGGGTCTGGCCCTGGCGGCCGATCGGCTCCCTCGACGTCTGCGCCCTCGTGGCGACCGCGGCGAGAGGCCTCCGCGCCTCCGTCACGATCCCGGGGATGTTCCAGACCACCACCGGTGAAACTCGCCGCGGCGAGCGGCACTGGGTCGCGGGGCGCGCCGGGCGCCCGTGCCTGCGCTGCGGCACGACGGTGCTCGTCCGCGACGAGGTCCGCGACGACCCCGAGCAGCGCCGCACCTGGTGGTGCCCGCACTGCCAGCCGGAGCAGGCGACCGCCGCCTGAGCCCGCGTACCGCCGCCTGAAGCCCGCGTACCGCTGCCGACGGCCCGTGCGTAGGCTGGCCGCATGACGAACGAGTGGGGAACTCCGGATCCGTCCGCCCGGCGAGACCGGTCCGCGGAGGTCGTCCCGGCGGCCGCCTCCGGCGAGGAGGTGGAGACCGCCCGCGTCGAGGACGCCGAGCGCGCGCTCGCTGTGCGCGAGGTCAAGCGGCGCCGCGACTTCCTGGGATCGGTCGGCGGATGGGCGAGCGTCTCGGCGATCACGACCGCCGTCTGGGTCGGCACAGGGGCCGACGGCTACTTCTGGCCGATCTGGCCGATGATCGGGATCGGGATCGGCGTCGTCGGCCAGGCCGCGTCGATCTGGGGTCCCGCCCGCAAGGAGATCACCGAGGCGGACATCGCCGCCGAGATGCAGCGCCGGGAGAAGCGCGGCCGCTGATCAGTCCAGGCGGCCGACCGAGGTGACGCGGACGACGGCCGCACCCTGCTCGTCCGACTCGGCGAGGTCGACGGTCGCCGAGATCCCCCAGTCGTGGTCGCCGGCCGGATCGTCGAGGATCTGCCGCACGAGCCACTGCGTCGGCTCCTCCGTGACGAGCAGCATCTTCGGCCCCCGGGCGTCGGGCCCGATGCCGATGCTGTCGTGCTCGTCGTAGTAGTCGTCCAGCGCGGCGCCCCACGCGTCGGCGTCGAAGCCGGCGGCGGCGTCGAGCTCGCCGAGCGCCTCGTGGTCGTCGAGGGCGGCGAGGGTCACCCGGCGGAACATCTCGTTGCGCACCAGCACGCGGAAGGCGCGGTGGTTCGCGGTGAGGCGGCGCGGAGCGGGCGGCACGATCGCCTGGTCCGCCGCGTGGAGCGCCGGATTGACCAGCTCCTCCCACTCGTCGACCAGCGAGGAGTCGACCTGGCGCACGAGCTCGCCCAGCCACTCGATCAGGTCGTGCAGCTCCTCGTTCTTCAGCTCGTCGGGGATGGTCTGCCGGGCCGCGCGGAACGCGTCGGACAGGTAGCGCAGCACCAGTCCCTCCGAGCGGGAGAGCTTGTAGAAGGCGGTGTACTCGCCGAAGGACATCGCCCGCTCGTACATGTCGCGCACGACCGACTTCGGCGAGAGCTCGAAGTCCTTCACCCACGGCTGCGCCGCGGTGTAGGTCTCGAAGGTCGCGTCGAGGAGCTCCTCGAGCGGCTTGGGGTGCGTGACGGACTCGAGCAGCTCCATCCGCTCCTCGTACTCGATCCCGTCGGCCTTCATCGCGGCGACGGCCTCCCCGCGGGCCTGGAACTGCTGGGCCCCCAGGATCGGGCGCGGGTCGTCGAGGGTCGCCTCGAGCACCGAGATCACGTCGAGCGCGAAGCTCGGCGACTCCGGGTCGAGAACGTCGAACACGGCCAGCGCGAACGGCGAGAGCGGCTGGTTGAGCGCGAAGTTCGGCTGCAGATCGACGGTCAGGCGGATGCGGGTCACGCCGTCGGCGCCGACGCTCTGCTCGACCACTCCTGCCTCCCGCAGCGTCCGGTAGATACCGAGCGCCCGGCGGGCGAGCTGCAGCTGCCGCTTCCACGGCTCGTGGTTGTCGAAGATCAGGGCGTGCACGTTCGCGTAGGCGTCGCCGCCGCGGGCGATCACGTTCAGCAGCATCGCCGAGGTGATCGTCATGTGCGAGGTCAGCGTCTCGGGCTCCGCGTCGACGAGCTTGCGGAAGCTCGGCTCCCCCCAGCTGACGAAGCCCTGCGGCGCGCGCTTGGCGACCCACTTCCTCCGCTTCTTCGGGTCGTCGCCCATCTTGTCGAGAGCCTTCCGGTTCTCGGACTCGTGCTCGGGGGCCTGCACGACCACGGTCCCGGCGGTGTCGTACCCGGCGCGACCGGCGCGGCCGGCGATCTGGTGGAACTCGCGGGCCGAGAGCTGGCGGGTCCGGGTGCCGTCGTACTTGGTCAGCGCGGTGAGCAGCACGGTACGGATGGGGACGTTGATGCCGACGCCGAGGGTGTCCGTGCCGCAGATCACGCGCAGCATGCCCTGCTGGGCGAGCTGCTCGACCAGGCGGCGGTACTTCGGCAGCATGCCCGCGTGGTGCACGCCGATCCCCAGCCGGAGCAGCCGGGAGAGGGTCTTGCCGAACGCGGTGGTGAAGCGGAAGCCGCCGATCACCTCGGCGATGCGGTCGCGGTGCTCGCGGGTGGCGATGTTCGCGCTGGTGAGCGCCTGCGCGCGCTCGAGAGCGGCCGCCTGCGAGAAGTGCACGACGTAGACCGGCGACTGGTTCGTCGAGAGCAGCTCCTCGATGGAGTCGTGGATCGGCGCGATCTCGTAGAAGTAGTGCAGCGGCACCGGGCGCTCCACGCCGGTGACCCGGGCGGTCTCCCGGCCCGTACGGCGGCTGAGGTCGGCGGCGAGCGCCGTCACGTCGCCGAGGGTGGCCGACATCAGCACGAACTGCACGTGCGGGAGGGTGAGCAGCGGCACCTGCCAGGCCCAGCCGCGCGCCGGGTCCGCGTAGAAGTGGAACTCGTCCATCACGACCTGGTCGACCGGGGTGTCCTCGCCGTGCCGGAGCGCGAGGTTCGCGAGGATCTCGGCCGTGCAGCAGATGATCGGCGCGTCGGCGTTCACCGAGGAGTCGCCGGTGACCATCCCGACGTTGGAGGCGCCGAAGACGTCGACCAGCGCGAAGAACTTCTCGGAGACGAGCGCCTTGATCGGCGCCGTGTAGAAGCTGCGGCGTCCGGAGGCGAGCGCCGCGGCGTGCGCGCCGATCGCGACGAGCGACTTCCCGGTGCCGGTGGGCGTCGAGAGGATCAGGTTGGAGCCGGAGGCGATCTCGAGCATGGACTCGTCCTGCGCCGGGTAGAGCGGGAGGCCGCGCGACTCCGCCCACTCGGTGAAGGCCAGGTAGACCGCGTCGTCGTCGACGCGCCCGTCCGCGTCGGGCGTCGGCATGCGGTCGAGCAGCGTCGAGGTCATCCCCCCATCCTCCCAGCCCGCGGCCCGTCGCTCGGGTGCGATCCGTCACGGACGGCCCGTGCGCCCCCGCCTCACGGGCCGCGGGTGACGGATCGGTCCGCCGGAGCGAGGGCCCCGTCGACGAGTCCGACGACGCGGTCGGCGTCGGCCAGCACGGCGGGGTCGTGCGAGACGCAGACCACCGTCGCGCCGCGGTCCGCCTCCGCGCGCAGGACCGACCGGATCCGCTCCGCACTCGCCGAGTCGAGGCCGGTGGTGGGCTCGTCCAGGAGCAGCAGGCCGGCCCCGCGGGCGAGCCCCTGGGCGAGGAGCGCCCGCTGCCGCTGACCGCCGGAGAGCACCGCGAAGGGCTCCCGGGCGAGCGCGGCGATCTCCATCCGCTCGAGCGCAGTGGCGATCGCGTCCGCCGCGCGCGCGTCGCTGCGGCGGAGGCGGCCGAGCCGACCCCAGGTGCCCACCGCGACCACGTCGCGCACCGTCACCGGGAGGCGGTCCGGGATCGACGCCCGCTGCGGCACGAAGGCGATCGCTCCGGTGACGTCCCGCGTGCCGGACGTCAGTGGACGCACTCCCGCGATCACCTCCAGGAGCGTCGACTTGCCGGCGCCGTTCGGCCCGGCGATCACGGTCAGCGAGCGCGCGGCGACGTCGAGATCGACCCCCGCGAGAGCGCGGCGGGAGCCGAAGTCGACGTGAGCGCCTCGGAGGCGGACCGGGGGCTCGGGCGGGGGTGAGACGTCCATCCCGACGAGCGTACAGCAGTGATAACTGTTCTCATTATCGTGTACGGTCGGGCACCATGCTCAGCCTCCTCGCCGGAATCCTCGAGCCGTTCGCTCTCGACTTCCTCCAGCGCGCCCTCCTCGGCGGCGTCCTCGTCGCGGTCCTCTGCGGCGTCGTCGGCACCTGGGTGGTCCTCCGCGGGATGGCCTTCCTCGGCGAGGCGCTCGCCCACGGGATGCTCCCCGGCGTCGCCCTCGCGACGGTGCTCGGCGCGCCCGTCCTCGTGGGCGGCGCAGCCAGCGCGGTGCTGATGAGCCTCGGCATCGCGGCCCTGCAGCGGCGCGGACGACTGTCCTACGACACCAGCATCGGCCTGCTCTTCGTCGCCATGCTGGCGCTGGGGGTCATCGTGATCTCGCACTCGGGCAGCTTCGCCACGGACGCGACCTCGATCCTCTTCGGCGACATCCTCGCGATCACTCCCGTCGACATCGGGCTGCTCGCCGCCGCCGCCGGAGTCGGCCTCCTCGTCGCAGCGGCCTTCCACCGCCCGCTCGTCGCCCTGGCGCTGGATCCGCGCATCGCCGCGGTGCTCGGCCTCGGTCCGCGCTCGGCTCAGGCCGCGCTGGTCGGCCTGGTGACCCTCGCCGTCGTCGCCTCCTACCAGGCGGTCGGCTCGCTCCTCGTCGTCGGGCTCCTGCTGGCTCCCGCGGTGGCCGCCGGTCACTGGACCACGCGCATCCCGACCCGGATGCTGCTCGCGTCGATCCTCGGCGCGGCCTCCGTGCTCGTCGGCCTGCTCGTCTCCTGGCACGCGGCCACGGCCGCGGGCGCCTCGGTCGCCGGCACGGCCATCGCGGTCGCCGCGGTGTCCTGGGCGGTCCGCTCGGCCGCGTCGGCCCTCGCGTCCCGGTCGGGCCCTCAGCCGGTCGCCGCATGAGGCCCTGCCGGCACCGCTCCTCCCCCGCTCACCCTCGAAAGGACTCCGTGCACTCCCGAACCACCGCCTCCACCGTCCTCCTGGGCGCTCTCGCGCTGGGCCTGGCCGCCTGCTCGACCGATGCCTCCGCGCCGGCCGCGGACGACACGGGCTCCGGCCACGGCGCCGTCGCGAACGCCGCCGAGCTCGCCGAGCCGCGCCTGGGGCTGACGTCGATCGACCCGTCGGGCGCCGTGTCGCACCTCGACCTCCTCGACGAGACGGTCACCGGCCTCGGCACCATCGGCGCACCGAGCGCGATGACGACCGACGGCCGCTACCTCTTCGCCCAGACCGATGCGGGCGTCGAGATCGTCGACAGCGGCGTGTGGACCTGGGACCACGTGGACCACTTCCACTACTACCGCGCGGACCCCCGCCTGATCGGCACGGTCGAGGGCTCCGGGACGGCCGTCGTCGCCACGACGAACCTCTCGACCACCGGCGGAACCGGACTCTTCTTCCCCGACTCCGGCGAGGCGGTCCTCCTCGACACCGAGGCGCTGTCGAAGGGGGCGATCGTCGAGCGGTTCCGGAAGGACGTCGAGCCCGGACCCGGGATGGTCGTGCCCGTCGGCTCGTCCGCTCTGGTGACCGAGGGGTCCGGATCCGGAGCGGCCGTCGCCGGCTACGACTCGGACGGCGAGCCGACGGGCCTCCGCGAGGCCTGCCCCGACCCCGCCGGGACGATCACCACCCGCGTCGGCGCCGTCATCGGCTGCTCCGACGGCGCACTCCTGGCGTCGATCGAGGACGAGGAGCTCATCGTCGAGCGGATCCCCTACCCCGCCGGCACCACCGCGCCACCCGCCGCCTCCTTCGACAACCGCGAGGGCCGCCCCACGGTCGCCGGCCTCGCCGGGGACGCGGGCATCTGGCTCCTCGACACCCGGGAGCGCTCCTGGAGCCTCCTCCCCTCTCCCGCCCCGCTGGCGCAGGTCACCGCGGTGGACGACGCGGACGAGACCGTCCTCGCCCTCGCCGCCGACGGCCGCGTGCTGGTGCTCGACGGCTCCGACGGTGCGGTCCTCGCCGAGACCGCGCCCCTCGTCGCGGACACGACCGCGGACGGCTCGCGGCCCGTCCTGATCGCCGACCAGCAGCGGGCCTACCTCAGCGCGCCCGCCGAGCGGAAGCTGCACGAGATCGACTACGCGGACGGCGCGCGCCTCGCCCGCACCTTCGAGACCGCCACCGAGCCGGCCTTCACGGCGGAGACGGGCCGATGAGGCGCCGCTGGGCCGTCGCGTCCGCCGCGGCGGTCCTGCTCCTGTCGGGCTGCACGTCCGCGGAGGAGGACGAGAGGCCCCTCGTCATCGTCTCCACCAACATCCTCGGCGACGTCGTGGGCGAGCTCGTCGGCGACGAGGCGCAGGTCGTCACGCTGATGAAGCCCGACGCCGACCCGCACTCCTTCGAGATCTCGGCGCAGGAGGCGGCGCGCCTGCGCTCCGCCGACCTCGTCGTCTCGAACGGCCTCGGACTCGAGGAGGGCCTGCAGCAGCACCTCGACGAGGCCTCCGGTGAAGACGTCCCCGCGTTCGTCGCCGGCGACGCCGTTGACGTCCTCGACTACAGCGAGGGCGACGCGGAGGGGAGCCCGGACTCGCACTTCTGGACGGACCCCGGCCGGATGATCGACGTCGTCGACTCCCTCGGGCCCGTGCTCGCCGCGCTCGACGGCGTCGATCCGGCCGCCGTCCGGGACCGGACGGCCGGCTACCGCGCCGAGCTCGAGCGGCTCGACTCCGAGATGGCCGCGGCGTTCGCCGCGATCCCCGCCGAGCGCCGCGCCCTCGTCACCAACCACCACGTCTTCGGGTACCTCGCCGACCGCTTCGACTTCGACGTCGTCGGCGCCGTCATCCCGGGAGGCACGACCCTCGCGGCGCCGTCCGCCTCCGACCTCGCCGATCTCGTCGACGCGGTCGAGCAGACCGGCGTCCCCACGATCTTCGCGGAGTCCTCGTCTCCCGACCGCCTGGTCCAGGCGCTGGCGAGCGAGGCCGACATCCGCGTGGAGGTGGTCGAGCTGTTCACGGAGTCCCTGACGGGGCCCGAGGGCGGCGCTCCCGACTACCTCGCCATGATGCGCGTCAACACGCAGCGCATCGCCACCGGGCTCTCCCCGTGAGCCCTCCGATCCACCACCAGGAAGAAGAAGCACCCATGCAGAATCCGCACGTCCGGCGGGCGGGCCTCGGCCTGATCGCCGCCTGCTCGATCACGGTCCTCGCGGCCTGCTCGTCGAGCTCGACCCCGGCCGCCGAGTCCTCGGCGTCCACCGCACCGGCCACCGAGGCCGCGGCGGCCGCCGGCGCCCGCGTCGCCGTCGCCTACGAGGGCGGCATCCTCGTCCTCGACGGCGAGACCCTCGAGACCGTCGCGGACATGGACTCCGAGGAGTTCACCCGCCTCAACCCCGCCGGCGACGACCGCCACGTCATGGTCACCATGAGCGAGGGGTTCCAGCTCCTCGACACCGCCGCCGGCACCGGCGGCGAGCCGGAGCTGACGGACATCGTCTTCCCCGCGGACACCCCGGGCCACGTCGTCCGGCACGCCGGGAAGACCGTCCTCTACGCCGACGGCACGAGCGACACGACCGTCCTCGAGACCGCCGACCTGGCGTCCTCGGACGGGATGCCCGAGACCGAGACCATCCCGGGAGTCGAGGCGCACCACGGCGTCTCGATCGTCCTCGAGGACGGCACCTTCCTCACCACGGTCGGTGATGCCGACGGGCGCAACGGCATCGAGGTGCGCGACGCCTCCGGCGCCGTGACGGCCACGAACGACCAGTGCCCCGGAGTCCACGGAGAGGGCACGGCCGAGAACGAGGTCGTCGTCTTCGGCTGCGAGAACGGCGCCCTGGTCTACGACGGCGGCGAGATCACGAAGCTCGAGGCTCCGGACCAGCCGTACGGCCGCATGGGCAACGCCTGGGTCAGCGAGACCAGCCCGATCATCGTCGGCGACTACAAGGACGACCGCGACGCCGAGGGCTACCTCCTGCACCGCGTGGCGCTGATCGACACCGAGGCGAAGACCCTCGACGTCGTCGACCTGCCCGAGGGCGTCGAGTACACCTTCCGCGGCGTCGCCCGCGGCCCCGACGACCTGGCGTACATGATCGCCTCGGACGGCGCGATCCACGTCCTCGACCCCGAGACCGGCGAGCTGACCGCCTCCTACCCCGTCGTCGACGCCTGGGAGAGCCCGGTCGAGTGGCAGGACCCGCACCCCGCGATCACGGTCGCCGGGGACATCGCCTACGTGACCGACCCGGCCGCCGACAGCATCCACGCCGTCGACCTCACCACGGGAGAGGTCGTCGCCACGGGCGAGCTCGACGTCACGCCGAACGAGATCGCCGTCGCCGCGAGCTGACCATCGGCACGGAGGAGGGGCGCGGGGCCGTGGGCTCCGCGCCCCTCCTGTTCACCTCGAGGGGCCAGGATCTCCGCATGACGACCGACTTCGATCTCGACCAGGTGGTGCGCGACGTGACCGCGAACGTGCGCAAGAAGTTCCCCGACCACTCCGAGGAGCAGGTCGCGCCGCTCGTGCGCGAGGAGCTCGCGGACCTGCAGGACCGGCCCGTGCAGGACTACCTGACGGTGCTCACGGAGCGAGCGGTCAAGCGCCGCCTCAAGCGCGAGGCGCGCGGGGAGTAGACCGGGTCAGGCGAGCGCCCGCTCGATCGACGCCCGCAGCGCCGGAGCCGGCCGGAGCGCGCCCGCCTCCTCCGCTTCGAGGAGCGCCTGCGCGTCCGCCGGGCTGTGCTCGCGGTACCAGCGGTCGACCGGGACGCCGTGCCCGGGCCGGCTCAGCACCTCGACGGCGTCGCCCGCCTCCACCGATCCGCGGTGCAGCACCCGCAGGTACGCGCCGGTGCGCCCCTCGTCGGCGAAGCGCTTCACCCACTGGGGCTCTCCGAGGGCCCGTTGGAACGTCGCGCACGGCGTCCGCGGCATCGTCACCTCGACCTCGACCGCCTCGCCGATCCGCCAGCGCTCGCCGATCACGGCTCCGCTCACGTCGAGGCCCGCGATCCGCAGGTTCTCGCCGAACATCCCCGCGGCCACCGGCCGCCCCAGGCGCTCCGCCCACCAGACCGCGTCCTCGTCGGAGTAGGCGTAGAGCGCCTTGTCGAGGCCGCCGTGGTGCGCGCGATCGGCCTGCACGTCGCCGTAGAGGCCCAAGTCGCGCACTCCGACGGGACCCTCGACCGGCCGCTTGTCGATCGCGGTCACGCCGACCGTGCCGGAGTCGGGCAGGAGGCGGGCGACGCGGCACACGGCGAGCAGGCGGGGCATGCCGCCATGGTGCCAGCACTAGGCTCGCCGCGTGCGCGACGCGACCGCTCCTCCCCGGCTCGACCCCCTCCTCCTCGACGGCCTCGCCGAGGGGTACGCCGGGGACACGGGCGCCCGGGAGCACGCCGAAGGACTGCGCTTCGCCGGCACCGACCTCACCGGCGCCGATCTCACCGCGGCCTCCTTCAGCGAGTGCGTGCTGGAGGGAGTGGTCCTGGACGGCGCCCAGCTGCGGGCCGCGTCGATCGCGGAGTCGCGGCTCGAGCGGCTGGACGTCCCCGGGCTCTCGGCGCCGCGGAGCCGGCTCCGATCCGTCGAGCTGCTCGCCTCGCGGCTCGGCTCGGCCGAGCTCTACGAGAGCACCTGGGAGCAGGTGCGCGTGGCCGACTGCAAGCTCGGCTACCTGAACCTCCGCGGAGCCGCGGTGCGCGACGTGCTGCTCGAGCGCTGCACGATCGACGAGCTCGACCTGGCGGGTGCGACCGGCACGCGGCTGCGCCTGGTCGACTGCGACGTCCGCTCCCTCGATCTCTCCCGGGCCCGGATCGAGCACCTCGATCTGCGCGGCGCCGAGCTGCACGTGCTCACCGGGCTGGACGGCCTCCGCGGCGCCACCCTCTCCGAGCTGCAGCTCAGCCTGCTGCTGCCGCTGTTCGCGGAGCACTTCGGGGTGCGGGTGGGCTGAGCCGCCGGTCCGCCTAGCGCCGGCGGGCGATCAGCCGCGTCAGAGCGCGGCGGCCGAGGAGGAACACGGCCAGCACGACGGCCGTCACGATCACGAAGCTCCACTGCACGCCCTGCCCGGAGGCGATCCGCAGGAGCATCCCGCCCGCGACGGTCACCGCCCAGACGACGAGCCCAGCGGGCACGATCCGGTCCGGGGAGCGCCACGAGCGCGTGACGACCCAGCCGAGCAGGAGCGCCGCCAGGAACGGCCAGAGCGTGGTGAGCAGGCCGATCAGCGCCGACCCCTCGTCGTGGCTCCCGCGGCCGATCAGCACGAAGACCAGGACGAGCACGGCGTCGAGGGCGAGGCCGAGCCCCGCGTGCCGGGTCATGCGGGCTCCGTCACGAAGTCGATGAGCTGCTCGACCCGGCCCAGCAGCGCCGGCTCCAGGTCCTGGAAGGTCCGCACCCGGCCGAGGATGCGCTGCCAGGCGCGCGCGATGTCGGCCTGCTCCTCGTGCGGCCAGCCGAGCGCCTCGCAGATCCCGTGCTTCCACTCGGTGCCGCGCGGGATCTCGGGCCAGCGCTCCAGGCCGATCCGGCCGGGCTTCACGGCCTGCCAGACGTCGATGTAGGGGTGGCCGACGACGAGGACGTGGGCGCCGTGCGGACCGGCGGCGACCTGGTCGGCGATCCGCGACTCCTTCGAGCCGCGCACCAGGTGGTCGACGAGCACGCCGATGCGGCGCCCCGGACCGGGCCGGAACCCGCGCACCAGCTCGTCGAGGTTGTCGACGCCCTCGATGTACTCGACGACGACGCCCTCGACCCGCAGGTCGTGGCCCCAGACCTTCTCGACCAGCTCTGCGTCGTGCCGGCCCTCGACGTAGATGCGGCTGGGCAGGGCGACCCGCGCCTTCGCGTCGGCGACGTGGAAGGAGCCGGAGGCGGAGCGCGCGCGACCGAGGCCGGCGTCGCGCTTCAGCCCGGGCGCCTTGAGCGACACGGGCTTCCCCTCGAGGAGGAACCCGGGCCCCAGCGGGAACACGCGGACCTTGCCGAACCGGTCCTCCAGCCGCACCATCCGCAGCTCCACTCCGAGCACGGCGCCCACGAAGCCGGAGGCGACCTCCTCGACCACCAGATCGCGCTCGGCCTCGACCACCGCCACCTCGACCCTGCCGCGGGCGCGCCAGTCGCCGGCGAGCACGTCCTGCCCGTACCTGTCCTCGTCCATCGCACCGAGGGTAGCTGGAGGCGCGCGGGGCGCCGCGCGGACACGGCGCATGCACCTCTGCTTACATGAGCAGATGACCGAGGACCTCGAACCCGCCGCCGAGCTCTTCAAGGTGCTGTCCTCCTCCTCCCGGCTGCGCCTGCTCCGGGCCCTCGCCGAGGAGACGTCGACGGTCGGGCGGCTGGCCGAGGTGACCGGGCTCTCGCAGCCGCTGGTCTCGCAGCACCTGCGGATGCTCCGCACCGCCGGGCTGGTCGCGGTCGAGCGCGTGGGCCGTGAGGCGCACTACTCCGTCGCAGACACCCACGTCACGCACATCGTCGACGACGCTGTCCGGCACGCCCTCGAGGGGTGACCTCCGTCCTTGTCGGGAACGATGATCGCTCTCGATTAGGCGCATCCATTGCAATGCGTTTATGGATCTGGTCGACTGGAGCCCGTCGCGTCCGCGGCCCCCGCATCCGGAAAGGCAGCACCATGAGCACCACCGATCTCCACGCCGAGCACCCCGTCACCGAGCACGAGCACGGCGAGGGCTGCGGCCACCCGGCCGTGCAGCACGAGGACCACGTCGACTACGTCCACGGCACGCACCACCACGCCCTGCACGGCGACCACTACGACGAGCACGAGTCGGAAGCCGAGCACTCGACCGCCGACCACGAGCACGGCGACGCCTGCGGCCACGAGACCGTGCAGCACGACGACCACGTGGACTTCGTCCACGACGGCCACAAGCACGCCGCTCACGCCGGCCACTACGACGAGCACTGAGGCCGTGCGCGACGGGAGGGCTCGCACCCTCCCGTCGGCGCTCAGCCCTGACGGGCCTTGAAGCGCGGGTTCGGCTTGTTGATCACGAAGACGCGGCCCCGGCGGCGGACCACCTGCGAGCCGGGCTGCGCCTTCATCGACCTGAGGGAGTTGCGGACCTTCACGGATGCTCCTGTCGTTAATGAGAACTGTTATCGATAGAGTAGCGGTCCATGGAGCCCCACCACCCCGCACCCCCCGTCCTCGCCGTCACCCTCGTCAGCGCGACCGACCCCCGGGACGCCGGGCGGACCGCCGCGCTCCTCGCCGGCAGGCCCGAGTCCCGGATCGCCTTCGAGGTCGATCCGCCCGGCGCCGACGGTCCCGCTCTCGCCGAGGAGCTCCACCGGCGCCTCGCGGCCGACGCCGACGACGGCCACCGCGGTCACACGGTCGTCGCCCTCGATGGCCAGGCCGACCCGCTCGAGATCGGACTCGTGCTCGAGCACCTCTGCGCGCAGCGGCATCCCGCCGACACCCGCATCGCGATCCTCGACGTGGTCGCCGTGACGTCGACGGAGGAGATCCTGCGCGTGCTCTGCGGCGGCGCGGGCCCCTCCTTCGACTCGGCGGAGCGCCTCGCCGCCCGCCTGGAGTTCTCGAGCCTCATCGCCCTCGCCGAGCCCCTCTCCGAGAGCGACCCCGAGCGGACCGCACTCGTCCGCGACCTCCTGCGAGCACTCGCCCCCACCGCCGATCTCCTCCCCGCCGGTGAGCTCCCGGCGGCGCCACGGAGGCTCCACCCCCGGCGCGCGCACGCGATCGCCTCCTCGATGGGCTGGCAGTGCGCCCTCAACGGGACCTCGCGGCGCCGCGCCTCGGGCACGACCGTCGAGGAGTTCGCGTTCCGCGATCCGCTGCCCTTCCACCCCGGCCGCCTGAGCGCGGCGGTCCACGGGGAGCTGGTGGCGGAGAAGGTGGGCCGCATCCTCCGCTCCCGCGGCCTGGTGCGCCTGGCGACACGCGCCGACCGGGTCGGCTCGTGGTCGGTCGCGGGCGACGTGCTGACGCTGGACCCGACCAGCCTGCTCAGCTGGGACGAGGACGCGCCCCTCGGCCAGGAGCTCGCCTTCTTCGGGACGGGCCTGGACACCGGGAGGCTGACCGCCGTCCTGCAGAGCTGCCTGCTCACCCCCGAGGAGCTGCTGGCCGGCCCCGCCGCCTGGGCGGAGTACGCGGACCCCTTCCCGCGCTGGGTGGACGAGCACCGGCACTGAGCCGGGCGTCCTCTGCCGCGCGGGACTCGACGAGAGCGACCCGCCGAGGACACCATTAGGCGAATGGTCCTCCGAGCGCGCCATCGGACTTCTGGAACCCGCCCGATCATTGATGATCTGCGATAACCCTGCAATTGTGACTGGTGTCAAAGATGACGTTGAGAGAAGGAGATGTTCTTGCCAGGCGCCAGAAGATCGGTTCGAGCGCTGCTCATGGGCACCGTACTTGCTTTCACTTCATTGGTCGCGACACCTGCGACGGCCGATCCGGGAGTCGTCACAGCGACCCGAACAGCAGAATCGACAGTGCAATCTTTCGGCTTGCTCACGCCTATCGCCGCGTCCAGTGAACGCGCCGCTCGACTAAGCTCCGAATCAGAGCACCCGGAGCCGAGCGGCTCCCTCTCGACGAAGTCCGGCCTCACGGTCGAATACAGGAACCACAGCGTCGGCATCACTCCGGGAACCGCTGTCCGATCGGCGAGCGTCGGGCCTTCAGGCGCGCTCGTCTACAACATGAGCGACTCCTACGATTACGCGTTCACAGGGGCAGGCCATGTTCTCAATGCGGGCTTTGCTCTCATCAAGGACCAGGCAGCCCCATCTGATTACAGATTCGACGTGACCGTGGATGGAGAACCCGCCATCCTTGAGTTCATCGACCACTCGGTTGCGGTGAAGGATTCACACTGACGGACCGTCAACTTCATAAATCCGGCCTGGGCCTCAGATTCCACCGGCGCTCCTGTCAGGACCAGTTTCTCGATCGACGGCGGCACGCTGGTGCAGAGAGTGCATCACACGGGCGCATCCTATCCCGTGGTCGCCGACCCCAGCCTCGCCTGTGACATCGCATTCTGTACAATCATGCTCAACAGAACCGAGACGAAAACCGCGTCGCAATCTACCGCAGCAGCGGCAGGATTACTGTGCGGATCAATGACGGCCGCATTCGCCCCCCTCGGAGCGGTGTGCGGCGCTTACGGCGCCGTATTCCACGTCGCCGCGGTTCAAGCGAACAACTCTGGCCAGCGCCTCGGCGCACGCTACCTCACTATAGGTGGCTCTCTGCACCCGGTCATCCAGCGCTGTTAGAGCGCGCGAAGAACAGCGAAGGAGATTCAATGGCCTCTGATCACGATCTCAGGCGGGCGATGCGCCGAGAATTGCGCAATCCCATCCTTGGAGGATTGGCGCTTCTGCTGTTCGGCGGTACAGCGGTTCTATTGCTTCTGTTCTGGTTCACCGATGCACGCGCCGTTCTCACGCCCTTCGTCGGGCCTGGAACGGGACTGGTCCTCACTGCTTTTACCGTGGAGGTAGCTCGACGCGCTAGGAGGCGCATGCGCGCGGAGGAGCGGGAGAGCTGACCTCGGAGCCTCGATCGACGGAGATTCTCGTCGCGCCATTGAGCGGCGAAAATCTCCGTCGCCGGTGGAGGACATTCCGTGTCTGACCAGCCCGGCCGGTATACGCCAACCGGAGTCGAACGATCGGACTATCCAATTTGGGATGCAACCGACCTCTACGGCAAACGAAGAGTGATCGACGGAGGGGACGCAGCGCGGCCGTCCACCGTGCGGAGACGACGGGCGACCGCAGCGCCGACGGGCTCCGGGACGCACGGAGCCGACCGTGCGCCGGGAGTGTGACGCGCGGAGGCTCCCTCCGGGCGGCGGGTGAGTAGGCTGACCGGACAGCACGTGCTCCGGGGTCGGTGGGAATTCCGAACCGGCGGTCACAGTCCGCGAGCCGCAGCCCCTCGAGAGGGGCGGCGGTTGACCTGGTGGAACTCCAGGACCGACGGTGAAAGTCCGGAGGAGAGGCAGCACGAGCGTCGCGCATCACCGCGCGATGCTGAGCGACGGTGCCCGCGCACCGTCGATCGAGACCCCGGAGTTCGGCGACGAACGGAAGAACCGGGAATGACGATCGACTACGAGCACGCGATGCGCCGGGCGCTGGCGCTCGCCGAGCGCGGGCCCGCCCGCGGACCCAACCCGCGCGTGGGCTGCGTGATCCTCGCGCCCGACGGCACCGTCCTCGGCGAGGGCTGGCACCACGGAGCCGGCACCGCGCACGCCGAGGTCGACGCCCTGTCGCACGTCGCGGCGGGCGCCGCCGAGGGCGCGACGGCCGTCGTCTCGCTCGAGCCGTGCGACCACACAGGGCGCACGGGTCCCTGCAGCCGCGCCCTGATCGAGGCGGGCGTCTCCCGCGTCGTCTACGCCGTGCCGGACCCGGGCGAGCGCTCGGCCGGCGGCGGTCGCACCCTCCGCGAGGCCGGCGTCGAGGTGATCGAGGGCGTGCTCGCCGAGGAGGGAGAGCAGTTCCTCCACCCGTGGCTCACCGCGACCCGCCTGCACCGCCCCTTCGTCACGCTCAAGTGGGCCTCGACCCTCGACGGCCGCACCGCGGCGGCGGACGGCAGCAGCCGCTGGATCACCGGAGCGCCGGCCCGGCAGCGCGTGCACGAGCAGCGTGCCGCGCACGACGCGATCCTCGTCGGCACCGGGACCGTCCTCGCCGACGATCCCGCGCTCACCGCCCGCGGCGACGGAGGCGAGCTCCTCGCCCACCAGCCGGTGCCCGTCGTCGTCGGCACGCGCCCCGTGCCGCCAGGCGCCCGCCTGCACGAGCACCCCCGCGCCGTCGTGGTCGAGCGCACCCGCGACCTCGCCGCGGTCCTCGCGCACCTCTACTCCGCCGAGATCCGCAGCGTCTACGTCGAGGCCGGACCGACCCTCGCCTCCGCGCTCGTCGCCGCCGGACTGGTCGACGAGTACCTCGTGTTCCTCGCGCCCGCGCTCCTCGGCGGCCCCCGCCTCGCGCTCGGCGACCTCGGCGTGGAGAGCATCGGCGGGGCCCGGCGCCTCTCCCTCCGCTCGGTCGAGATCCTCGGCGACGACCTCCTCGTGACCGCGCGCCCCGACGTCCTCCCCGCGGGCGGTGCCGGCACCCCGGCCCGCCTCCCCCACGCCCTGCAGATGGAGACCCACTGATGTTCACCGGAATCATCGAGGAGAAGGGCGTCGTGACCGCTGTCGAGGCGGGCGCCGACGCGATCCGCCTCAGCATCCGCGGGCCCCTCGCCGTCGAGGGCGTGCGGCACGGCGACTCGATCGCGGTCTCGGGCGTCTGCCTCACCGTGGTCGAGCACACCGACCAGGGCTTCACCGCCGATGTCATGGCGCAGACCCTGCGGATGTCGACCCTCGACACCGTGGGCGTCGGCGACCCTGTGAACCTCGAGCGCGCCGCGCTGGTCGGCGACCGGCTCGGCGGCCACATCGTCCAGGGCCACATCGACGGCACGGCGACGCTGCTCGCGATCGCACCGGGCGAGGCCTGGCGGGTGCTGCGGTTCTCGCTGCCGACCGGCATCGCTCCGCTCGTCGTCGACAAGGGCTCGATCGCGGTGGACGGCGTCTCGCTGACCGTCTCGGCGATCAGCCCCGCCGCCGAGCCGGAGCAGTGGTTCGAGGTCTCGCTGATCCCCGAGACGCTCGCCGTCACCACGCTGGGCGCGCGCGCGATCGGCGATCAGGTCAACATCGAGACCGACGTCCTGGCCCGCCACGTCGAGCGGATGCTCGCACTGCGCTCGATCGCGGAGGCCCGCTCATGAGCCTCGCCACCATCCCCGAGGCCGTCGAGGCGCTGCGCGCCGGGCGCCCGATCATCGTCGCGGACGACGAGGGCCGCGAGAACGAGGGCGACGTCATCGTCTCGGCCCAGCTCGCCAGCCAGGAGACGATCGCCTGGATGGTCCGCCACTCCTCCGGGTTCATCTGCGCGCCGATGACAAACGAGATCGCCGACCGCCTCGCCCTGCCGCTGATGGTGGTCGAGAACGAGGACCCGCGCGGCACCGCCTATACGCTGTCCGTCGACGCGGCCGACCGGCTCTCCACCGGCATCAGCGCCTCCGACCGCGCGCACACCCTCCGCGTGCTGGCCGACCCCGAGGCGACCCCCTCCCGCCTGAACCGCCCCGGCCACATCCTGCCGCTGCGCGCCGTCGACGGCGGCGTGCGCGAGCGCGACGGGCACACGGAGGCGGCGGTCGACCTGATGAAGCTCGCCGGCCTGTACCCCGTGGGCGCGATCTCCGAGATCGTCGCCGAGGACGGCGAGATGATGCGGCTGCCCGGCCTGATCGCCCTCGGCGAGCGCGAGGGCGTGCCGGTGACCACGGTCGCGGCCCTCATCGCGTATCTGCAGGAGTTCCACTGCGACGCGGAGGTGCCCGTCACGGTCGCGGTCCCGGAGAGCGCGCGGGTGAGCTTCGAGGTCGAGACCACGGTGCCGACCACCCACGGCCCGTTCCGGATCCGCGCCTACCGCGACCGGCAGACCGGAGCGGATCACGTCGCGATCCTCGCGGGAGAGGTCGCCGCGGGGCGGCCCGCCCTGGTGCGCGTGCACTCCGAGTGCCTGACCGGCGAGGCCTTCGGCTCGCTGAAGTGCGAGTGCGGGCCCCAGCTCGACGCCGCCCTCGACACGATCCAGCGGGACGGCGGCGTCGTCGTCTACCTCCGCGGTCACGAGGGCCGGGGCATCGGCCTGATCAACAAGCTGCGCGCCTACCGCCTGCAGGAGGACGGCCTCGACACCCTCGACGCGAACCTCGCCCTCGGGCTCCCCGCCGACGCGCGGGACTACGGAGCGGCGGTCGGGATCCTCGAGGACCTCGGCCTCACCGAGGTGCGCCTGCTCACCAACAACCCCGAGAAGGTCCGTCAGCTCACCGACCGCGGCATCGTCGTCGCCGAGCGCGTGCCGCTCGTCGTCGGAGTCGGCGCCTTCAACGAGGGCTACCTCGAGACCAAGCGCGACCGCATGGGCCACACCCTCGACAGCGTCCTCGACCACGACCCCCTCGACGCCGGGATCTCCGGCCTCGCCCTCGACGCCGGGATCGCCGGCGCCACCACGAAGGAGTAGCAATGGCCGGTAGCGGCGCCCCCACCACCTCCCCTCTCGACGGCGCGGGACTGCGCGTCGTCGTCATCGCGGGCACCTGGCACGAGCAGATCAGCGACGGCCTGATCGCCGGAGCGGGCCGAGCCCTCGACGAGGCCGGAGCGTCCTGGTCGCTCGTGCGCGTGCCCGGCTCGTTCGAGCTGCCCGTCGCCTCGAAGGCGGCCCTGGAGGCGGGGGCCGACGCGGTCGTCGCCCTCGGCGTGATCATCCGCGGCGGCACCCCGCACTTCGAGTACGTCTCGGACGCCGCCACCTCCGGGCTCACCACCGTCTCGATCCTGACCGGCAAGCCGGTTGGCTTCGGCGTGCTCACCCTCGACACCGAGCAGCAGGGCATCGATCGCGCGGGCCTTCCCGGCTCGAAGGAGGACAAGGGGCGCGAGGCGGCCGAGGCGGCGGTCTCGACCGCTCTGCTCCTCCGCTCGCTGCGCGGCTGAACCACTGCGGGCGGCCCCCGTCCTGGGGCCGCCCGCACACGAACCTGGGAGAACACGGAGTAAAGTGGGGTCACGAGCGACCCCTCTCTCCTCCCCCTCGCCTCAGCGGCCCGCGACGCCCGATCGACGCCCCGCCCCGCCGGCTCGGGGGGAGCCGCCGTCCACACGGAGCCCCTCCCTCATGTCTTCTCCCGCCGTCTCCGACGCGCCAGCAGCCGCCCCGCAGAACTCCCGCGGCCGCGTCATCCTCGCCAGCCTCATCGGCACGTCGATCGAGTTCTACGACTTCTACGCCTACGCGACCGCCGCCGTCCTGGTCTTCCCGTCGCTCTTCTTCGTCAACGAGGACCCGGCCACGGCCCTCCTCGCCTCCTTCGCCGTCTTCGGCGTCGCGTTCATCGCGCGCCCGATCGGGTCGATCATCTTCGGCCACTTCGGCGACCGCGTCGGCCGCAAGGGCACCCTCGTCGCCTCGCTGCTCACCATGGGCGTCGCGACCTTCCTGATCGGCTGCCTACCCACCGCGCTCACGCCCGGCTGGGAGTTCCTCGCTCCGTTCCTGCTCGTGGTGATGCGCTTCTGCCAGGGCCTCGGCCTCGGCGGCGAGTGGTCCGGAGCCGCGCTGCTCGCGACCGAGAACGCACCGGCCGGCAAGCGCGCCATCTACGGCACCTTCCCGCAGCTGGGCGCACCGATCGGCTTCATCGTCGCCAACGTCCTGTTCCTGGTGCTCGCGAGCACGATGAGCGACGAGACGTTCGCGGCCTGGGGCTGGCGCGTGCCGTTCCTGGCGAGCGCCGTGCTCGTGATCATCGGGCTCTACGTGCGGTTCAAGCTCGTCGAGACGCCCGCGTTCCAGAAGGTCGTCGAGAAGGGCGAGGTCGCCAAGCTGCCCCTCGCCCGCGTCTTCGTCACCAGCTGGCGCCCGCTCATCCTGGGCACCTTCATCATGCTGGCGACCTACGTGCTCTTCTACCTGATGACCACGTTCACGCTGACCTACGGCACCTCGCCCGTCGACGGCGCGGTTCCGGGCCTCGGCTACACGCGCAACGACTTCCTCGTCATGCTGATCGTCGGCGTCGTGTTCTTCGGGATCTTCACGCTCGTCTCCGGCCCGCTCGCGGAGCGCTTCGGCCGCCGGCGCACGCTGCTCGTGGTGACCGCGGCGATCCTCGTCTTCGGCCTGCTCTTCGTGCCCCTGTTCAGCGCCGGCTTCGCGGGCGTCATGGCGGTCCTGATCCTCGGCTTCACGCTGATGGGCCTGACCTTCGGCCCGATGGGCGCCGTCCTCCCCGAGCTGTTCCCGACCAACGTCCGCTACACCGGCTCGGCGATGGCGTACAACCTCGCATCGATCCTCGGAGCGGCCCTCGCGCCGATCATCGCGGTCGCGCTGTGGAGGGCGGCGGGCGGCAGCACCGTGCTGGTCGGCCTCTACCTCAGCGCAGCGGCCGTGCTGACGCTGATCGCGCTCCTGCTCTCCAAGGAGACGAAGAACGCGTCGTACCACGACAACGTCTCGTAGGACTCCCTGCAGAGGACGGCCCGACGGGATCCCCCGGCGGGCCGTCCGCGTCTCCGCTCCCTCCCTGAGCACCGGGCCCGCCCTCTGGCGGCCTGCTCGCAGCGACGACGGGGCAGAATGGACGGCGATGAGCACCACCACCTCCCGGCGCGGCGGACGACGACCCTCCCGCGACGACGGACCCCGCGCCTCCTTCTCGCAGCTCGTGCCCTACCTGCTCGAGCACCGCGGCATCCTCTCGGTCGTCGTGGTCCTCAGCCTGTTCGGAGCGGCGGCGAGCCTCGGCCAGCCCCTGCTCGTCGGCCAGGTCATCACCCGGGTCCAGTCCGGTCTCGATCTCGGCCCGCTGGTGTGGGCCCTCGTCGGCCTGGTCGTGGCCTCCGGGCTGATCTCGGGCTTCGCGCACTACCTGCTCCAGCGCACCGGCGAGGGGATCGTGCTCTCGAGCCGCCGCCGCCTCGTCGCGCGGCTGCTGCGCCTCCCCATTCGGGAGTTCGACGCGCGCCGCACCGGCGACCTCGTCTCGCGCGTCGGCTCCGACTCCACGCTCCTGCGCGCGGTGCTGACCCAGGGGCTCGTCGACTCGATCGCGGGCTCCCTCGTCTTCGTCGGCGCGATCATCGCGATGGCCGTCATCGACTGGGTGCTGCTGCTGATCATCGTGGCGGTGGTGGCGGTGGCCCTCGGGCTCGCGCTGACCCTCGGCCGCGGCATCCGCACCGCCAGCCGCAAGGCGCAGGAGAAGGTCGGCGATCTGGCCGCGGCCGTCGAGCGCGCCATCAGCGCCGTCCGGACGATCCGTGCCGCCGGAGCCACCGACCGTGAGATCGCGGTCGTCGACCAGCACGCGACGGAGGCGTACCGCCTCGGGATCCGCGTCGCGCACGTCTCGGCCCTCGTGGTGCCGGTGGCCGGGATCGCCATGCAGGTCGCCTTCCTCGCCGTCCTCGGCGTCGGCGGCTACCGCGTCGCGTCCGGCGCGATCGACATCGCCCAGCTGGTCTCGTTCATCCTCTTCCTCTTCATGATGGTGATGCCGCTCGGCAACTTCATCGGCGCCATCACCTCGGTGAACTCGGCGCTGGGCGCCCTCGGCCGCATCCAGGAGATCATCGATCTGCCGATCGAGGGCGACGGCGACGCCTCCGCGGGCGGCCTCGGCGCCGGCGTGGCGGAGGAGGCCATCTCCTTCGAGGACGTGGTGTTCTCCTACGAGGAGGGCGCCGTGTCCGACGCGGCGGCCGTAGCGGACGAGCGCGACCGCACCGTCCTGCGCGGCGTCTCCTTCACCGTGCCGCGCGGCAAGCGCACCGCCCTGGTCGGGCCGTCGGGAGCGGGCAAGAGCACGATCCTCGCCCTCATCGAGCGGTTCTACGACCCGGAGGCCGGCGTCGTCCGACTCGGCGGTGTCGACATCACGGCCATCGACCGCGACGCGCTCCGCGCGCAGATCGGCTACGTCGAGCAGGACGCCCCGGTCCTGGCCGGCACCATCCGCGAGAACCTCGTCCTCGGCCGCCCCGACGCCGACGACGCCGACTGCCTCCGGGTGCTCGAGGCGGTGAACCTGACCGACGTGCTCGAGCGCAACCCGCTCGGCCTGCACGCGCCGGTGGGCGAGAGCGGAGTGATGCTCTCGGGCGGTGAGCGTCAGCGCCTCGCGATCGGCCGCGCGCTCCTGGCGGCCCCGCCGATCCTGCTGCTGGACGAGTCCACGTCGAGCCTCGACGGACTCAACGAGCAGCGCCTGCGCCTGGCGATCGACGCGGTCGCCGAGAACCGGACCCTGCTGGTGATCGCGCACCGCCTGTCGACGGTGGTCGATTCCGACCGCATCGTCGTGCTGCAGAAGGGCGAGGTCGTGGGAGTCGGCACCCACTCCGAGCTCGTCGAGTCGACGCCGCTCTACCGGGACCTCGCCAAGCACCAGCTGCTCGTCTGACGGACGCCGCAGCGGCGTCTCGCGACCGCCGCTGCCTCATGCCGGTCGACCAGCCGCGCAGCGGCGTGTCGAGACGCCCGCACGTCTCGCCCGGCAGCCTGCGCCCGCTCGTCCCTCAGCGCGGCGGCAGCCGCAGAGCCCCGTCGAGCCGGATGGTCTCGCCGTTGATCATGGGGTTCTCGACGATGTGCCGCACCAGGGCCGCGAACTCCTCGGGGCGTCCGAGGCGGGCCGGATGCGGCGTCGCCGAGCCGAGCGCCTCGCGGGCCCTGTCCGGCAGCCCGGCGAGCAGGGGCGTGTCGAACGTGCCCGGTGCGATCGACACCACGCGCACGAGCCGGGCCGCGAGCTCGCGCGCGAGCGGCAGGGTCATCGCCGCCACGGCTCCCTTCGACGCGGCGTAGGCCGCCTGTCCGATCTGCCCCTCGAAGGCGGCGACGGAGGCGGTCGTGACCAGGACTCCCCGCTCCCCATCGATCGGCTCCCGCTCGGCGATCGACGCCGCGGCGAGGCGCAGCACGTTGAGCGTCCCGGTCGTGTTGATCCGCAGCACCCGGTCGAACTGCTCGAGCGGCAGTGGCCCGTCGCGTCCGAGCAGCCGCCCGGGTGTGGCCACGCCCGCACAGCTCACGGCGACGCGCAGCTCCCCCGCCGCCCCCACGGCGCGCGAGACGGCGTCCGGATCGAGGACGTCCCCGGCGATCAGCTGCACGGAGGCGGGCAGACGCGCGGCCTCCACCGCGTTCGGCAGATCGAGCACGACCACGTGCGCTCCTGCGGCGTCGAGCGCCGTCGCCGTCGCGGCTCCCAGTCCGGATGCTCCCCCCGCGATCAGCGCGGACGTCCCCTCGAGTCGCACGGTCAGCCCGCCGGAGCGGGGGTGGAGTCGGCGTCGGGCTCGTCGGTCGGCTCGCTGCCGGGCTCCCCCGTCGGATCACTGCTCGGCTCTCCGGACGCGAGCGCCTGCGCCGAGCAGTCGGTCAGGGTGGCGTCGTAGGCGTCACGGGCGCGCTGCGCCGCCAGGCGGACCTCCTCCTCCGCGAGCGGGCTCGCGAGCGGCGGCCGGTCGCTCAGGCCGTAGCGGGCGAGGCAGTCGCTGATCAGGCGGGTCATGCGCGCGCCGCTCTCGGGATCGGCTGTGCCGGTGGGCGTCTGGGCGCCGGTCGCGACGGAGCCGGAGTCGCGGACGGTTCCGTCCGGCACCTCCGCGGCGGGACCGGAGCAGGCGGTGAGGCTCAGTGCGAGCGCGACTCCGACGAGCAGCGCGACGGGCGGGCGGAGCGTCGTGCGCAGGAGCATGGACGACCTCGTTCGTGACGGCTGCGGGCAGGAGTGCGGCCACGGTAGCGCAGTCGATGCTTCCGGCGAGCGCTGGGCGCGCTCTCAGGTCTCAGTGGCACCCCCAACGGGGCACAGGCGCACCTCTCAGGAGGGCTCGGCGAGCGCCCACATCGCGACCGCCGACGCCGCAGCGACGTTGAGCGAGTCGATCCCGTGCCGCATCGGGATCTGGACGGCGACATCGGCGGCGGCGAGCGCTTCGGCGGTGAGACCCTGCCCCTCGGTGCCGAGCACGAGGGCGACGCGCTCCGGAGCGCGGGCGGCGAAGTCCCGCAGGGGCACCGCCTCCGGGGTCAGAGCCATCGCCGCGATCGTGAAGCCCGCTCCGTGCAGGAGCCGCTGCGTCGACGGCCAGTCGCCGACGCGCGTCCAGGGCACCTGGAGGACCGTTCCCATGCTCACGCGGATGGCGCGGCGGTAGTACGGATCGGAGCAGCGCGGCGTCACCAGCACCGCATCGGCTCCGATGGCCCCGACGGAGCGGAAGATCGCGCCGACGTTGGTCGGGTCGACCACGTCCTCGAGCACGACGACGCGGCGCGCTCCCGCGAGCAGGCCGGCCGGGTCGGGCAGCACGGGCCGGTCCATCGCCGCGATCAGACCGCGGTGCAGGGTGTACCCGGTGAGCTCGGCCAGGAGCTCACCCGGGCCCGTGAAGACGGGCACGTCGAAGCGGCCGACCAGGCGCTCGGCCTCGCCGGCCGAACCGCCGAGGGCGAGCACCGAGCGCGGCCGGTGCCCGGCGGCGATCGCGCGCTCGAGCACGAGCGCCGACTCCGCGATGTACAGGCCGTGCGGGCCGCGGGCGTTCTTCAGCGCGACGTCGGTCGCGTGCGCGTAGTCGCGCAGCCGCGGGTCGTCGAGCGCGGTGACCTCGATCCGCTCCACCGGATCAGGCGAAGGGGTCGGGGGTGAGCGTGTACTTGGTGCTGAGGTACTCGTGGATCCCCTCGAGTCCGCCCTCGCGGCCGAGGCCCGACTGCTTCACCCCGCCGAAGGGCGCCGCCGCGTTCGACACCACGCCGACGTTGAGGCCCATCATCCCGGTGGCGAGCCGCTCGATCATCCGCTGACCGCGGGCGAGATCGCGCGTGAAGACGTAGGACACCAATCCGTACTCGGTGTCGTTGGCGAGCGCGACGGCGTCGTCCTCGTCGGTGAACGGCACGATCGCGAGGACCGGACCGAAGATCTCGGTGCGCAGGATCTCGCTCTCCCGGTCGACCGCCGCGAGCACGGTCGGCCGGTAGAAGTGGCCGGCCCCCTCGATCCGATCGCCGCCGGTGAGCAGGCGCGCGCCGCGGGAGACGGCGTCCTCCACCAGCGCGGACGCCTTCTCGACCGCGCGCTCGTCGATCAGCGGGCCGATGGTCACTCCGTCCTCGGTGCCGCGGCCGACGCGCAGAGCGCGCACGCGCTCCACGATCCGCGCGGCGAACTCCTCGGCGATCGACTCGTGCACGAAGAAGCGGTTGGCGGCCGTGCAGGCCTGGCCGATGTTGCGGAACTTCGCGAGCATCGCGCCCTCGACCGCCCGGTCGAGGTCGGCGTCCTCGAACACGACGAAGGGCGCGTTGCCGCCCAGCTCCATCGAGGTCCGCAGCACGTTCTCGGACGCCTGCTGCAGCAGCGTGCGCCCGACGGGAGTGGAGCCGGTGAAGGACACCTTCCGCAGGCGGGGATCCGACAGGATCGGAGCCGACACGGCTCCCGCCGAGGACGTGGTGACCACGTTGAGCACGCCGTCGGGGAGCCCCGCCTCGGCGAGCAGCGCCGCGAAGGCGAGCGTGGTGAGCGGAGTGAGCTCGGCCGGCTTCACGACGACGGTGCAGCCCGCCGCCAGCGCCGGAGCGATCTTCCGCGTCGCCATCGCGAGCGGGAAGTTCCAGGGGGTGATCAGGTAGCAGGGGCCCACCGGGTGCTGCGAGACGATCATCCGGCCGCTGCCCTCGGGCGAGACGCCGTAGCGTCCGCTGATGCGCACCGCCTCCTCGCTGAACCAGCGGAGGAACTCGCCGCCGTACACGACCTCGCCCCTCGCCTCCGCGACCGGCTTGCCCATCTCGAGCGCCATCAGGAGCGCGAACTCCTCGGTGCGCTCCTGCAGGAGGTCGAACGCCCGCCGGAGGATCTCGCCCCGCTGCCGCGGCGCCGTCGCGCCCCACGACGGACCGGCGGCGACGGCGGCGTCGAGCGCCCGGACCCCGTCCTCCGGAGTCGCGTCGGCGATCGAGACCAGGACCGCTCCGGTGGCCGGGTCCTCGACGTCGATCGAGCCGCCGCCGGAGGCGTCCACCCACTCACCGCCGATCAGCAACTGCGTGGGGATGCGGGCGAGCAGAGCGGTCTCGGCGGCGCGGGACGCGACGGAATCAGCCACAGGAGGGAACCACTTCTTCGGATCAGAGCGCGCAGACCGCGCCAGGAGGAGCTTCTCGTCCTCCCAGTGTAGGACGGGCGATCGCTCCGGGGGCGGGGTCGCCGGGAGCCGCGAGGACCTGCGCCTCCGTGAGCCCTGTGGAGGGACGAGCCCTCAGACGGACCGCTCGACGCGGATTCCCGCCTCCGTGAGCTCGCGCAGCGCCGCGGTACTCGCCTCCTCGGAGACGCCCGCGACCAGGTCCTCGAGCACGCGGACCTCGAGCCCCGCCCGTCGCGCGTCGAGTGCCGAGGCGCGCACGCAGTGGTCGGTCGCGAGTCCCACGACGTCGAGCGCGGTGACGCCCCGCTCTGCGAGCACGGCGCCGAGCTCCTCGCCCGCCTCCGTCGTGCCCTCGAAGGCCGAGTAGGAGGGACGGCCCTGTCCCTTGAGGATCTGCACGTCGATCCGAGCGGTGTCCAGGGCCGGGTGGAACCGCGCGCCGTCCGTGCCGGCGACGCAGTGGACGGGCCAGCTGTCGACGAAGTCCGGCTCCACCGCGAAGTGGCCGCCGTTGTCGGAGTCGCCCTCGTGCCAGTCGCGGGAGGCCAGCACCGCGGAGTACCGGTCGGCGTGCGCCGCCAGATGCGCGGTGATGCCCTGGGCGACGGCCGCGCCGCCTGTGACGGCGAGCGCGCCGCCCTCGGTGAAGTCGTTCTGCACGTCGACGATCAGGAGTGCGGTGGTCATCGTGGGCCTTCCGGGAGGAGGTGGCGAGGAGGAGCGGGAGGTCGACCCGCCCGCGTCAGGAATCGGAGAGCGAGGATCCGCAGCGGTAGACACCCGTCACGAGAGTGTCGATCGCGGTCTTCGCCGAGTCGGAGACGTCGCCGAGAGCGTAGACCGCGAAGGTCAGCTCGGTGCCGTCCGCCGCGGTGACCACGCCGGCCAGGGTGTAGCCGGTGTCGATCCAGCCCGTCTTCGCCCGCACCGCGCCGTCGGCCGCGGCGTTGTCGCCGGCGAAGCGGTCGGAGTAGGAGAGCGAGCCCGTCCGGCCCGACACCGGCAGGCCGTCCAGGAGGATCCCCAGCTGCCCCTCGCGGGCCTGCACCTTCCGGAGCAGCTCGGTGAAGTACGCCGGCGCGACCGCGTTGTCGTCGCTCAGGCCGGAGCCGTCGACGATCGCGATCCCGGACGTGTCGACGCCGTAACCGGCGAGCCCCTGCAGCACACCGGCCTGCTCGGCAGCGAAGTCGCTGCCCGCGCCGGTGCGGATCGCGACGAGCCGCGCGAGCATCTCGGCGATCGCATTGTCGGAGACGAGCAGCATCTGCTGCACGAGCGTGCCGACCGGAGCCGACTCCACCGTGCCGAGAACCGCGGCGCCCGCGGGAGCGGTCCCGGTGGAGACCACGGGCGAGCCGTCCAGCTCGTCGGCGAACGCCTCTCCGGCCCGGCCGACCGGATCCGTGCCGCGCTCGGAGGTCGAGGCCGTGGGGTCCTCGCGATCGCCGTCCACCTGGAGCGCCGTGATCTCGGGCATGTAGCCGTCGACCTGCTCCTTGCGGTTCCAGCTCGGCTGCCAGGTCTCGCCCGAGTAGAGGGAGGAGTCGAGCACCAGCGACGTGATCGGCGTCCCGGCGGTGGACGGGTCCGCCTCCCAGGCGCTCTCGACCTGCGCCGCGAGGTCGTCGAGGTGGGCCGCTCCGGCGTAGGTCGACTCCCGGCCGGTCGGGAGCCGGGTCAGGGTGAGGTCTCCCCCGCCGACGAGGACGACGCTTCCGGGCTCGCTCCCGCGGACCACGGTGGTGGCGATGCGCGTGTCCGGGCCGAGGACCGCGAGCGCCGACGCGGCCGTCAGGATCTTGAGGGCGGAGGCGGTGCGGGACGCGGTCCCGCCTTCGCGGTCGAACAGGACCTCGCCCGTCGCGGCGTCGACCACACGCGCCTGCATCGAGCCCAGGCGCGGGTCGGCGGCGAGCCCCGCCACCGAACAGGTGCGGAGCGCCTCGGCCGCCGCTTCGGCGGTGGGCCGCGCCGTGGCCGTCGGCGTCGGTGCGGGAGTCGCGGTGGCGGTCGGGGTCGAGGCGACGGGCAGCGCCCCGGGCTCCGCGGCGCTGCCGAGGGCCGTCCCCACGCCGAAGGCGCCGCCACCGAGCACGGCGGCCACGAGCACCGCGGCGACCACGAGAGTGCGGCGACGGCGGGGAGGAGGCGAGTCGGTCATCCGCAACAGGGTAGCGACGCGAGTTCGACGCGACCTGGACGCCGCGGATGAGGCCGGGAACTCGCGGATCCGGCTTGGACGTCGAGGATGACGGGAGAGGGAGCCGCCTGTGGGAATCGAACCCACGACCTTCTCATTACGAGTGAGACGCTCTGCCGACTGAGCTAAGGCGGCGTGCACGCGGGGCCTGAGCCCCGGACACGATTACACAGCATAGCCTGCTCGCGCCCCCGGGCGTGAATCAGGACGGCGCGGTCGAGCAGAGGCCCCGCGACGGCGACGGCTACCGCTGCGCTCGGCTCAGGCGAGCGCGCCGCGGAGCTCCTCGAAGGAGCGGGCGATGCGTCCGGGCAGGGCCTCCCGGCCGTCGTGATCGACCCAGGCCGCCCAGGCGTGGCGGACGGCGGCGAGCCCGAGGAGCGTCAGCATCCGCGCCCGGCTGCGCACCCGCTCCGCGTCGTCGTCCTCCTGGCCGAGACGCTCGGCGACGAGCCCCTCGACCGCGAGCTCGAACTCGCGCATGCCCGCGATCTTCAGACCGACCAGATGCGGGTGCTCGCGGAAGAGCGCGCGGCGGAGGACGTGCAGCTCCCGGTCCTCCTCGAGCGGCTCCTCCATCGCGGCGACGAAGACCCGCTGCAGGTCCTCGAGCACGGCGCCCCGGCCCGCGACGAACGCCGCCGCCGTCTCGTCGGCGATGACCGGGAGCCCGCCGACCAGCGCGTCCTCCTTCGAGGCGAAGTAGTTGAAGAAGGTGCGCGTGGACACGTCGGCGGCGCGCGAGACGTCGTCGATGGTCACGCGCTCCGGCCCGCGCTCGCTAGCGAGGCGGAGGACCGCGATCTCGATCGCCCGCCGCGTGGCCAGGCGCTTGCGCTCGCGGAGCCCGGGCTGCTGCTCGCGGGACCGCTCCTGCTCGGTCAGCACTTCGGGTCCACCTCCGGGACGGTCCCCTCGAGCAGGTACGCGTCGACCGCGTCGTTCACGCAGGACGTCGACTTGTTGTAGGCCGTGTGGCCCTCGCCGTCGTAGGTGACCAGGTGACCGGCGGAGAGCTCGCCCGCGAGCGCCTGCGCCCACACGTAGGGCGTCGCGGGATCGTTCGTGGTGCCCACGACCAGGATGGGCGCCGAGCCCTCCGCGGTGATCGGCTCGCGGGAGCCCTCGAACGCCGCCGGCCACTCGCTGCAGAGGATGTCGCCGTAGGCCATGTAGCGGCCGATCGTCGGCGCGGCCTGCCCGAGAGCGGCCTCGTCGGCGCGCATCGAGGCGGTGTCGGCGTCGTAGGAGTAGTCGACGCAGTTGATCGCGAGGAACGCCTCGGTGGTGTTGTCCGCGTACCGGCCGTCCGCGTCGCGCCCGTTGTAGGCGTCCGCGTACTGGAACGCGACCGCGGGGTCGCCCCGGCGGACGTCGGCCAGCATCTCGCTCAGCGCTCCCCACGCCGTGGCGTCGTAGAGCGGATAGACGATCGCGGTGAACAGCGTGCTCGCGCCGAGCTCACGGCCATCGGCGGCCCGGATCGGCGAGGCGTCCACGTCCTCGAGCATGCGCTTCAGCTGGGCCATCCCCGCGTCGACGGTGCCGGTGAACGGGCAGTCGTCCGAGCGGAGGCAGTCGGCGAGGTAGGCGCGCAGTGCGCTCTCGAACCCCTTCGCCTGCTCGCGCACCACGTCGAACGAGGTGGCCGCCGGATCGATCGCGCCGTCGAGGACGAGGCGGCCGACCCGGTCCGGGAACAGCCCGGCGTAGGTCGCTCCGAGGAACGTGCCGTAGGAGTAGCCGAGGTAGTGCAGCGTCTCGTCGCCGAGCGCCGCGCGCAGCACGTCGAGATCACGAGCGGCGCTCGGGGTGCCGACCTCGGGCAGCAGCGGCCCGCTGCGCTCCTGGCAGGCGGCGGCGAACGCAGCGGCGGACGTGCGCTGCGCCTGGACCCACTCGTCGCTGCCCCGCTCCCCGGGCGTGATGTCGTAGAGGTAGGAGTCGAGGCCCGCGGCGTCGAGGCAGGAGACCGCGGTGGAGGCGCCCACTCCGCGCGGATCGAAGCCGACGACGTCGTACCGGGCGGCGAGCGCGGAGTCGACCGCGTAGTCGGCGCTGTCGCGGATGAAGTCGACGCCCGACGCTCCCGGTCCGCCCGGGTTCACGAGCAGGGAGCCGATCGCCGGTCCCTTCGTCGCGGGTCGGCGCACCAGGGCGATCGACGCCGTCTTTCCCGAGGGGTCGTCCCAGTCGAGCGGGACTGTCGCGTCGGTGCAGAGAGCGCCGTCGCCGCAGTCGTCCCAGATCAGCACCTGCGAGTAGTAGCGCTCCAGGGAGTCGTCGACGGTCTGCGGATAGGGGGTGGAGGTCCGGTCGACGCTCGGGCCGGGCGCGAAGCAGCCGGTCAGGAGGGACGCGGCCGCGGCGAGCGCGACGACGACGGCCGACCGGCGCCCCCGCCTCACGCGGCCACCGGACGGCGCGCCGCCACGACCAGCAGCGCCTCGAGAGCGAGGACCGGGGAGACGTTCGCGTCGATCCGCTGCCGGGCGGTCGCGATCGCGTCGAGGACGGCGAGCGTGCGGTCGGGCGGAGTCGCGTCGGCGAGCGCGGTCATCTCGGTCCGGACCTCCTCGTTGATGACGCCGCCGGGCGCTCCGAGCTGGAGGCGCACCACGTCGCGGTAGAGGGAGAGCAGGTCGACGAGGATCCGGTCGAGGCCGTCGCGGAGGCTCCGCGTCGCGCGTCGCTTCTGATCCTCCTCGAGCGCCCGCAGCTGCGAGCGGAGCTGCGCGGGCACGGTGCCCCCGGGCTCGACGCCGAGCGAGCGCAGCGCCTGCTGCCGCTCGGCCTCGTCGCGCTCGAGCGTGATCGCCTTGGCGTCCTCGGTCGCGACCTCGATCATCCGCGCAGCGCCGAGCACCGCGTCCGAGACGCCGCGGAGGCGCAGGGCGATGCGGAGCGTCTCCTCGCGGCGCTCGCGCGCGTTCGCGTCGGTCGCCAGGCGGTGCGCCATCCCGATGTGGCTCTGAGCCTGGCGGGCGGCGCGCTCGGCGGTCTCGGGGTCGACCCCGTCGCGGCGCTCGAGGAGACCGGCGACGTCCTCGACGCTCGGCACGCGGAGCCGCACGGAGCGGACGCGGGAGCGGATGGTGGGGAGCAGATCGGCCTCGCTCGGGGCGCACAGGATCCAGACCGTGCGCTCCGGCGGCTCTTCGAGCGCCTTCAGCAGCACGTTGGACGTGCGCTCGCTCATCCGGTCGGCGTCCTCGATGACCATGACGCGGTAGCGCGACACCGAGGGCGAGTACTGCGAGCTGCTGACCAGCCGCCGCACCTCGTCGATCGAGATGATCACGCGCTCGGTCGTCAGCACGGCGAGGTCGGGATGGGAGCGGGCGGCGACCTGGCGGCAGTCGGGGCACTCCCCGCAGCCGCCGTGGCGGCAGAGCAGTGCGGAGGCGAACGCGTAGGCGAGGTTCGAGCGGCCGGACCCGGGAGGGCCGGTGATGAGCCAGGAGTGCGTCATCGACGACGACTCCCGGCCACGGTCGTCCCGGGGCGTCGAGGCGTCCTGCAGGGCGCCGATGGCGTGCTCCTGCCCGACGAGCTGGCTCCAGACGGTCATGCCACCAGGCTAACCGCGAGCACCGACAGCCGACGCGCCGTCGAGGAGGACGGCGACCCGCTCCCGCACCGCGGCCGCGATCTCCTCGACGGGGAGAGCGGCGTCCAGGACGAGGAAGCGCTCGGCGTCCGTCTCGGCGATCGCCAGGAACGCCTCGCGCACGCGCCCGTGGAACTCCGCCTTCTCGGCCTCCAGCCGGTCGAAGCGGGTGCGGGCCGCGTCGAGCCGGCCCCGCGCGACGGCGGGGTCGAGGTCGAGCAGGACGGTGAGGTCTGGCCTCAGGTCGTGGGTGGCCCACTCCGAGAGCCGCCGGACCTCGACGGCGTCGAGGACCCGCCCGGCTCCCTGGTAGGCGACGGAGGAGTCGATGTAGCGGTCCTGCACGACGACCTCGCCGCGCTCGAGCGCCGGTCGCACGAGCGTCCCGATGTGCTGGGCGCGGTCCGCCGCGTAGAGCAGGGCCTCGGCCCGCGGGTCGATCTCGCCGCGGTGGTGCAGAACGATCTCGCGGATCTGCAGGCCCACCTCGGTGCCCCCGGGCTCGCGGGTGCGGACGACGGTCTCGCCCCGCGTGCCCAGCCACTCCTCGAGCAGCCGGGCCTGCGTGGTCTTGCCCGCGCCGTCCCCGCCCTCGAGGGTGACGAACAGCCCGGTCACGACTCGGTCGCGTCCGACGTCTCGGCGGCGGCCGCCGCGGCCGCGCGGCTCGCGGAGGTGGCGCGGGGCGCGGCGGGCTTCTTCGCTGCGGTCGTCTTCTTGGCGGCCGCGGCCGTCTTGGCCGCGGTCGTCTTGGCCACCGTCGTCTTAGCCGCCGTCGTCTTAGCCGCTGTCGTCTTGGCCGCCGTGGTCTTCGCCGCGGGCTTCTTGGCCGGCGCGCGCTTGGCCGGAGCCTTCTTGGCCGGGCCCTTCGCGCGCTTGTCGGCGAGCATCTGGACCGCCTGCTCGAAGTCGATCTCCTCGATCGTGAGGCCCTTGGAGATCGTGACGTTGGTCTCGCCGTCGGTCACGTAGGCGCCGAAGCGTCCGTCGCGGATCCGGATCGGCTTGCCGCTGACGGGGTCCGCCTCGAACTCCTTCAGCGCGCTCGACGCGCGTCGCGCCCCGTACTTCGGCTGGGCGAAGATCTCGAGCGCCGTCGGCAGGTCGACCTCGAAGATCTGGTCCTCGCTGGTGAGCGACCGGCTGTCGGTGCCCTTCTTGATGTACGGGCCGTACCGGCCGTTCTGAGCCGTGATCGGCTCGCCGCTCTCGGGGTCGTCGCCGACCGTGCGCGGCAGGTCGAGCAGGCGCAGCGCCGTCGCCAGGTCGATCGACGCGACGTCCATGAACTTGAAGAGGGAGGAGGTGCGCGGCTTCACGACAGCGGGCTTCTTCGCGCCGCGCTTCGCGGGCGCGGGCTCGACGACTTCCCCGGTGGCGGGATCCGCCGCGGTCTCCGGCTCCGGATCGACCTCGGTCACGTAGGGGCCGAAGCGCCCGTCCTTGACGACGACGGTCTTGCCCGAGTCGGGGTTGCTTCCCAGCACGCGGTCGGTCTGCACCGGGGCGTCGACGAGCTCCTGCGCCTTGGCGGGCGTGAGCTCGTCGGGAGCCAGCTCGAGCGGCAGGTTGACGCGACGCGGCGTCTCCTGCCCCTCCTCCTGGGCCACCTCGAGGTAGGGGCCGTACTTGCCGATGCGCAGGGTGATGTCGTCCGTGATCCGGACGGAGTTGATGCTCTTCGCATCGATCTCGCCGAGGTTGTCCACGACGTGTCGGAGCCCGGGGTGCGTGCCTCCGCCGAAGTAGAAGCGGTTGAGCCAGGCGACGCGGTCCTCCTCGCCGCCGGCGATGCGGTCGAGGTCGCCCTCCATCTCGGCGGTGAAGTCGTACTCCACCAGGTCGGAGAAGAAGTCCTCGAGCAGCCGGACCACCGAGAAGGCGATCCAGTTGGGCACGAGGGCGGTCCCGCGCGGAGTGACGTAGCCGCGGTCGACGATGGTGGAGATGATCGACGCGTAGGTCGAGGGCCGGCCGATGCCGAGCTCCTCGAGCGCCTTGACCAGGCTCGCCTCCGTGTAGCGCGGGGGCGGCGAGGTCTCGTGGCCCTTGGCCTCGACCTCGGCGACGACCAGGCTCTGGCCGACCTCGAGCACCGGCAGCTTGGCGTCCTTCTCGTCGCGGGCGCCGTGACGCTCCTCGTCGCGCCCCTCCTCGTAGGCGAGCAGGAATCCGCGGAAGGTGATGACGGTTCCGGAGGCGGTGAACTCGGCGGTCTTCGCGACGTCGCCGGCCGGCTCGGCGAGCAGCGTCACGGTGGCGGTCGAGCCCTTGGCGTCGGCCATCTGCGAGGCGACGGTGCGCTTCCAGATGAGCTCGTAGAGGCGGAGGTCGTTGCCGCGGAGGGTGCCCGAGAGCTGGTCCGGGGTGCGGAAGGTCTCGCCCGCGGGCCGGATGGCCTCGTGCGCCTCCTGCGCGTTCTTGTTCTTGCCGGAGTACAGGCGGGGCTTGTCCGGGACGGTCTCGGCTCCGTAGAGGGACGCGGCCTGAGTGCGTGCGGCGTTCAGCGCCTGCTGCGAGAGCCCGGGCGAGTCGGTCCTCATGTAGGTGATGAAGCCGTTCTCGTAGAGCGACTGCGCGACGCTCATCGTCTGGCGCGCCGAGAAGCGGAGCTTGCGCGCCGCCTCCTGCTGGAGCGTGGACGTGGTGAACGGGGCGGCGGGGCGGCGCGAGTACGGCTTGGACTCGAGGTTCGAGACCCGGACCGTGGTGGCGGGGTCGCGCAGCGCCTCGGCGAGGGCACCGGCGGTGGACTCGTCGAGGACGGTGACGTCGCCCTTCAGCTGACCGCGGTCGTCGAAGTCGCGGCCGCTTCCGATCCGCTTGCCGTCGAGCCGCGCCAGGCGGGCGTCGAAGCCCGCCGCGGCGTCCGACTCGGGTGCGAGCACGGTGGCGAGGTCCCAGTAGCTCGCCGACACGAACGCCAGGCGCTCCCGCTCGCGGTCGACCACCAGGCGGGTCGCGGCCGACTGCACCCGACCGGCCGAGAGCCCGGGGCCGACCTTGCGCCACAGGACGGGCGAGATCTCGTAGCCGTAGAGGCGGTCGAGGATGCGGCGGGTCTCCTGGGCGTCGACCAGGGAGGTGTCGATGTCCCGGGTGTTGTCGCGCGCCTTCTGGATCGCGTCCTTCGTGATCTCGTGGAAGACCATGCGGTGCACGGGGACCTTGGGCTTGAGCTCCTCGAGGAGGTGCCACGCGATGGCCTCGCCCTCGCGGTCCTCATCAGTGGCGAGGTAGAGCTCGTCGGCGTTCTTCAGCGCGCGCTTGAGGTCGGCGACCGTCTTCTTCTTCTGGTCGGAGACGACGTAGTAGGGCTCGAAGCCGTTGTCGACGTCGACGGAGAACTTGCCCAGCGGGCCCTTCTTCAGCTCCGGGGGGAGGTTCTTCGGCTCGATGAGGTCGCGGATGTGCCCGACGGAGGCGAGCACCTCGTAGCCGTCGCCCAGGTACTGGGCGATGGTCTTGGCTTTCGCCGGCGACTCGACGATCACCAGCTTCTTCGTGCCGGACACAGTTCTCCTCGATTGGTGCTGTCGGGTCGGACGACCAGTGGTCCGACGTCCCCTTGCTGCGGGGAGACGGTGCGCGGCGACGTGGTGCGGGGAACGGCGACGCGTCCCCATCGGCGGGGGCGCCCGACAGGCACACCATACACACTGACCCCGGACGTCCTGCCCCCTCCCGAGGACACGGGGACCTCGGGAGGACGCTGGACACGGCCTCGGAGCCGCCTGCCCGGCCTGCCGACGACGGGGGTGACGCGCGGCGCCGATCGGCGCATGATGAGGCATGGCAACGACGCACACCACCACGACCTCCGCCTACACGGCCAAGCTCCTCGACGGACCGCTGGAGGGCAAGACCCTCCGCCGGGGATACGGCGACGATCAGGCCCCCGCCGCACGCCTCGAGATCCCCGGGGCGAGGGCGGGCTCCCGCTACATCTACCTCCTCGCCGGCGGCCTCGAGCACGACGAGGGCGCGGGCGCCCTGCCGACCGCCGCCGCGTACCGGTACCAGCGACTCTCCTCCGACTGACGCGCTCCCGCGGCGTCGTCCGGACCTCGGTCCGGACGACGCCCGCTACTGCCTCCGCCCTCAGGGCGGAGGGCCGGCCCTCGACCGCGCCGTGAGGGAGAGCGGACCCGCGGCGACGGCCGCCTCCGTTCTCGCGACGCCCCCGTCGACGTCGCAGAGGACGAGCTCGGCGCCGTTCGCGAGGGCCACGGCGGCGGCACGTCCGCACGGATCCCCGGCCAGCAGGCCGGAGGCGACGTCGGCCGCTGCCAGGGACGAGGCGTCCGCGGCGGCGACCGCTCGCTGGTGCCCGACGACTCCTGCGCAGCCGGCGAGCACGGCGGCCGTCACCAGGATCGTGCCCGCGACGACTCCGATCGCCACGACCGCGGCCGATCCCTCCTCCCGGTCGCGGACAGCCCCGGGGAGCCGGCGGATCATCCGCCTCCGCCCAGCGCGCAGGACCGGACCGAGACCGGGAGCGACACCGCCGGGAGCGGGCGCAGCCGGGCCGCGACGTCGACGCAGACCAGTCCGTCCTGCTCCCCCGCCGTGAGCGACGCCCCCGCCACCCGGGCGAGCGGCGTGCGGGGGTCGTCGCCCCGGGCCGCGGACCGGGCCGCGTCGGCGGCCGCGTCGACGAGCCGGACGTACTGCGCCGAGGCCGCCACCGACCCCAGGCACAGCGCCAGTACCGCGACCACCGCCGGGAGCACGAGCGCGAGCTCGGCAGTGCCCGAGCCCTCCTCCTGGACGAGCCGCCCGCGCAGCAGCGGAAGGCCTCTCATCCCGCCGCGGTGAGCGCGCGGGTCACCAGGTCGGTCAGGATGCTCCGCACCTCGTCGCCCTTGAGGATGACCACGAGCAGCCCGGCGAAGCCGACCGCGGCCATCGTCGCGATCGCGTACTCCGCCGTCGCCGACCCCTCCTCGTCGCCCAGAGCGCCGAGACCTCCCCACCCGGGTCGGCACCACTCGACGCGCCCCGCGGAGACGTCGATGCCCGTTCCTCCGCCGGACACCGCACCTCCGCCGCTCCTCGAGCCCCGGCTCGTTCCGGCCACACCACTTCCCGCATCCCTCCTCCTACCGAGTCCTCGACTCCGGGAGACTTCCCCGCCGCTGATCGCCGTGTCACTGCTCATGTGTCCTGCTCCGTTCCGCCCCGCTCCGTGCCCCTCCTCCGAGGATCGCGGACTCCCGATCCCACCGATCGACCCTCCGGTGGATCCGTGGAGACGCCTCCCGATCCCGCCCCTGTGGAGGAGCGGTCGACCGAATCACGCCGCCACCGAGAACGTCGAGAGCAGCACCGAGACGACCATCGGAGCCACTCCGAGCAGCAGGAACGCCGGCAGCACGCAGACTCCGAGCGGCAGCATCAGGGTCACGCCGAGCCGAGCGGCTCGCTCCCGCGCCCCGGAGGACGCCCGTGCCCGGACCAGAGCCGCCTCGCTCCGGAGCAGGCGTCCGGCCGGCACGCCCGCCGCCGCGGAGAGGGCGAGCACCGGGTCCGCGTCGGAGAGCACGCGCTCGCCCGAGTCGAGCCCGCACTCGGCGAGCGCCGCCACGACCCGGGCGCGCGACGACTCGATCGAGCCGCCACCGGCCAGCGCCACCGAGAGGAGGTCGAGCGCGAGCCCGGGCGCCGGATCGGCCGGGGCCGCGCTTCGGACGAGGCGCCGCGACCACGCGTGCGCGGCCGCCATCAACCCGGCTCCCCCGACCAGGCAGACCGCACCGGGCACCGTCCCGAGGAGCACGCCGACCACGTCGAAGCCCAGCAGCGCCCCCAGACCCAGCGCCGCCAGCGGCAGCGCGCTCACGACCCTCCCGGTGGCGGAGGGACCGGCCAGAGCCACCTCGATGTCCCGGCGGGCGCGCGCCAGCTCGCGCAGGGACTCCGCCAGCTCGCCGAGAGCGGCGGCGACCGGCGCGCCGGAGTCGGCGGCCACCCGCCACGCGGCGGCCAGCGCCGCCCACGCGGTCGCCTCACCGGTGTCCGGCGCTCGCCGTCGCGGCCGCTTCCGCTCCGAGCCGCTCCGCCGCGAAACCGGCGTCCCGCGCAGCAGCGCCTCCGTCACGTCGCCCCCGCGGCCGGCCTCCTCCGACACCGCCCGGAGCAGTCGCCGCCGCCGCGCGTCCCCGCTGTCCGCCCCCTCCGCCCCCGCGAGATGCCCGAGGGCCGACGCGGGAGCCACTCCCGCCGCGAGGAGGACGGCCAGTCGGTGCACGACGGCCGCGACCTCGTCCAGCCCGTCGCGGCCCGTCACGCGCTCGACCTCGAGGCGCTCGGGAGCGACCCGTCCTCGACCCTCAGGCGGCCGGCCGCGTCGAGCGCGAACGTCCCGAATGCCGCCAGCCGCCGCCGCCCGGCGCGGCGCTCCAGGTGGAGCACCAGGTCGATCGCGCTGACCGTCTGGCGGGCGATCGCCTCGGGCCCGAGTCCCGCGAGGACCCCGAGCGCCTCGAGACGCGCGGGCACGTCCTCGAGGGAGTTCGCGTGGAGGGTCCCCGCACCGCCGTCGTGCCCGGTGTTCAGCGCGGACAGCAGCTCGCGCAGCTCGACGCCGCGGCACTCGCCGAGGACCAGGCGGTCCGGACGCATCCGCAGCGCCTCCCGCACGAGCCGGTCCAGGCCCACGGCACCGGCGCCCTCGAGGTTGGGCTGCCGCGCCTCGAGCGAGACGACGTGCGGGTGCGCCGGCCGGAGCTCGCCGACGTCCTCGATGGCGACGATCCGCTCGGTCGGCGCCGCGCACCCGAGCAGGGCGCCGAGCAGGGTGGTCTTGCCTGATCCACCGGCTCCCGTGATCAGCAGATTCCACCGCTCGCGGACCGCCCGGCGCAGAAGCCGCACTCCGTCGTCGTCCAGCATCCCGGCCGCCTGCAGCTCCCCGAGCGTCCAGGAGTCCGACCGCGGCACCCGCACCGACACGAGCGCTCCCCCGGTCGCCACCGGCGGCAGCACGACGTGCACGCGGACCCCGTGGCGGAGCCTGACGTCCACGCACGGGCTCGCCTCGTCGACGTGCCGTCCACCGGCCGCGACCAGCGCGACGGCCAGCCGCCGTGCTCCGGCGGCGTCGAGCGTCCACTCCGGAACCCGCTCCGCACCACCGCCCCGGTCGATCCAGAGGCCCGCGCCGCCGTTCACGAAGAGGTCGGTCACCGCGGGATCAGCGGCGTGCGGCGCGAGCAGCCCGAGACCGGCCGCGGCGGGCCGCACCGGCAGCGGGTCGCGGCGGTGCTCGGCGGGGACGAGGGGGACGAAGTCGCGGGTCATCCCGGCACGCTAGGAGCCCGTTCCGCGCGCCGGGGCGCTCCCTGCCCGATCGGAGGAGAGACGCCCGCGTCGGCACCTGTGGAGGAACGACCCGGGCCGGACGCGCGCGCAGGGGCGGCCCGGGGCTCTCGGCAGGGAGCCGCTCCGAGGGGGGCCCCACGGCGCAGAGAAGCCCGGTCGACGAGGAGACGTCCCGGCAACGCGGAAACGCCCCCGCGAGCAGGGCTCGAGCGGGGGCGTCCGTCCGCCGGATCCGGCGGGAAGAAGGGGGCGGCACCCATTGGGGGGAACAGGTGCCGCCTCGGCGGCGCTGGATTGGGGGGAATCACTTGCGCCGCTGGGCCGAAGTTCATTCGGCCGTATGCAACTGTAGGGGACGGATCGCGATTCGCCAAGCCCGGATCCTGTTCTCTGCGGACTCTTATCCGACGCCCGCCCCGCACCCAGCTTGCGGCGCTCGGCGATCCGCGCTGGAGGCGGGCGCTACGGTGGTGCGACGCCGACCGCGCGGGCCGGCGAACGTCTCACTCGCGAAGGAGCGAATCGCAGATGTCCACTCCCCCCGACGCCCCGGCCGCCGACCGGAACGCCATCGACAACCTCCTCCACGAGACCCGCCGGTTCCCGCCGCCGGCCGATCTCGCCGCCGGAGCGGTCGCGACCGCCGCGCTCTACGACGAGGCCGCGGCCGACCGCCTCGCCTTCTGGGCCGACCGGAGCCGCGAGCTCCTGCACTGGCACCGACCGTTCACGCGCACCCTCGACTGGAGCGAGCCCCCGTTCGCGAAGTGGTTCGACGACGGTGAGCTGAACGTGGCCTACAACTGCCTCGACCGCCACGTCCTGGCCGGCCACGGCGACCGCGTCGCCCTGCACTGGGAGGGCGAGCCCGGCGACTCCCGCTCGATCACCTACGCCGAGCTCACCGCCGAGGTGAAGCGCGCCGCGAACCTGCTCACGAGCCTCGGCGTCCGCGCCGGCGACCGCGTCGCGATCTACCTGCCCATGATCCCGGAGGCGGTCATCGCGATGCTCGCCGTCGCCCGGCTGGGGGCGGTCCACTCCGTCGTCTTCGGCGGCTTCAGCGCCGAGAGCCTGCGCGCGCGCATCGACGACGCGGAGGCGACACTCGTCATCACCGCCGACGGCGGCTGGCGCAAGGGCGCCGTCTCGCCCCTGAAGCCGGCGGTCGACGCCGCGCTCGCCCTCGGCGGCGAGTCCAGCGTCCAGCACGTCCTGGTCGTGCGCCGCGGAGGCAACGAGGTCGCCTGGCACGAGGGGCGCGACCTCTGGTGGCACGAGGAGATCGTGGCGGTCGACGCCGACCACGTCGCCAAGCCGTTCCCCGCCGAGCAGCCCCTCTTCATCCTCTACACGAGCGGCACGACCGGGAAGCCCAAGGGCATCCTGCACACCAGCGGCGGGTACCTCACCCAGGTCGCCTTCACGCACCGCGCGGTCTTCGACCTGCACCCCGAGTCGGACGTCTACTGGTCGACCGCGGACGTGGGCTGGATCACCGGACACAGCTACGTCGTCTACGGCCCGCTCGCCAACGGCGCCACCCAGGTGATGTACGAGGGCACTCCCGACAGCCCGCATCCCGGCCGCTGGTGGGAGATCGTCGAGAAGCACGGCGTGACGATCCTCTACGCGGCGCCCACGGCGATCCGCTCCTTCATGAAGCTCGGCCGGCAGATCCCGCAGCGCTTCGACCTCTCGAGCCTGCGCCTGCTCGGATCGGTCGGCGAGCCGATCAACCCGGAGGCGTGGGTCTGGTACCGCGACGTCATCGGCGGCGGCCGCACCCCCATCGTCGACACGTGGTGGCAGACCGAGACCGGCGCGATGATGGTGTCCCCCCTGCCCGGGGTGACGACTCTCAAGCCCGGGTCCGCGCAGGTCGCTCTGCCGGGGATCTCGATCGACGTGGTCGACGACGCCGGGACGCCGGTCGGCGCCGACGAGGGCGGACTGCTCGTGATCACCGAGCCCTGGCCGGCGATGCTGCGCGGCATCTGGGGCGACCCGGAGCGCTACGTCGAGACCTACTGGTCGAAGTTCGGCGACCGCTACTTCGCGGGTGACGGAGCGCGTCGCGACCAGGACGGCGACCTCTGGCTCCTGGGGCGCGTGGACGACGTGATGAACGTCTCCGGCCACCGCCTCTCGACCGCCGAGATCGAGTCGGCCCTCGTCTCCCACCCGGTCGTCGCCGAGGCGGCCGTCGTGGGAGCCGCGGACGAGACCACCGGCCAGGCCGTGGTCGCGTTCGTGATCGCGAAGGCGAGCCAGGCCGAGGCGCTGGCCCACGGACACGAACAGCTCGAGGCCACCCTGAAGGCGCACGTCGCCGAGCACATCGGCGCGATCGCCCGCCCGAAGCGGATCTTCGTGGTGCAGGAGCTGCCCAAGACCCGCTCGGGGAAGATCATGCGCCGGCTGCTGCGCGACGTGGCGGAGGGACGCGCCGTGGGCGACACGACGACGCTCGCGGACACGCAGGTGATGGCGGTGATCTCCTCCGCGATCGCCGCGGACTGACCGGGCGCCGCCCCCTCCCGCCGCGTGGGCCGGAGGGGGCGGTGCGTCAGTCGAAGGCGACGATCAGCTCGACCTCGACGGGAGCGCCGAGGGGCAGCTCCGCCACCCCGACGGCCGAGCGCGCGTGACGGCCGGGCTCGCCGAACACGTCGCCGAGCAGCTCCGAGGCGCCGTTGATCACGCCGGGCTGCCCGGTGAAGCCGGAGGCGGACGCGACGAAGCCGGTGAGCTTCACGATCCGCGTCACCCGGTCGAGCGATCCGATCGCGTCGGCGACGGCCGCGAGCGCGTTGAGGGCGCAGGTGCGGGCCAGGTCCTTCGCCTGCTCGGGCGACACCTCGTCGCCGACCTTGCCGACCAGCGGCAGAGCGCCGTCGACGAAGGGGATCTGCCCGGCGATGTAGACGAGGCCGCCGTGCACGACAGCGGGGACGTAGGCGCCGGCGGGGACCGCGACCGCCGGCAGCTCGACGCCGAGCTCCGCGAGACGCTCGGCGATCACGCGCCGGCCTCGGCGACGGGGCGCTTGAGGTACGCGACGAGGCCGCCCTCGGGACCGGTCACGATCTGGACCAGCTCCCAGCCCTCGGATCCCCAGGTGTTCAGGATCGCCGTGGTGTTGTGGATCATCAGCGGGGTGGTGATGTACTCCCAGCGCGGGACGGACATGGCTCTCCTCGGGTGCGGCCGGTGCGGGACGACTGCTGAGCGCCGCGCGTCGGCGGGATGAGCGCCGCGGCTCGTCCGAGCGCGGCGACTACGCTGATTCTATGTCGGGGCAGGGCGGGACCAGAGTCGTGAAGACCATAGGCGGCGCCGTCGGCGGTCTGATCGGCATCGTCGCCATGAGCGTCGTCGCGGGAGTCCTGGTGGCCGCCTCGGTGACGCCGGCGATCGCGCTGAGCGGCATGGCCGCCGGCAACACGGTGGAGATGTTCGACAACCTCCCCGAGTACCTCGAGATCGGCACGCTCGCCGAGAAGAGCGACGTGTACGCGAAGGACTCCTCCGGCGGCGACGTGCTGCTCGCCTCCTTCTACGCCCAGAACCGCGTCGAGGTGGGCTGGGACGAGATCTCGCCGTTCGTGAAGGACGCCGTGGTCGCCTCCGAGGACCCCCGCTTCTACGAGCACGGCGGCATCGATCTACTCGGCACCGTCCGCGCGGCCGCGACGACGGCCATGGGCGGGGACGTCCAGGGCGGCTCCTCCATCACGCAGCAGTACGTCAAGAACGTGCTCGTGCAGAAGGCGGAGGCGCTCAGCGATCCGATCGAGCGCGACGCGGCCTACCGCGAGGCCACGGAGACCACTCCGGAGCGCAAGGTCGCCGAGATGCGGCTCGCCATCGGGCTCGAGAAGGAGTACCCGAAGAACGACATCCTGCTGGGCTACCTCAACATCGCCCTGTTCGGCGGCACCGTCTACGGCGTCGAGGCGGCCGCCCGCTACTACTTCGGAGTGAGCGCGAAGGACCTCTCGCTCGCGCAGTCCGCCGCGCTCGTCGCGATCGTGAACAACCCCGAGAAGTTCCGCTTCGACCGGCCCGGCGACCCGGCGAACCCCGCCGCGGAGGGCTACCCGCAGACCCGGGACCGGCGCGACTACATCGTCACCCGCATGGACCTCGAGTCGAAGGTGACGTCCGAGCAGGCGCAGGCGGCCGTCGCCGAGCCCGTGACGCCGAACATCACCGAGCCGAGCACCGGCTGCCAGACGGCCGGAGTCGCGGCCTTCTTCTGCGACTACGTCACCTGGGTCATCAAGAACGACGACGCGTTCGGTGCGAGCCAGGACGAGCGCGACGCCACCTTCAAGCGCGGCGGCTACCGGATCTACACGACCCTCGACTCCGACCTGCAGCAGGCCGCCGTCTCGGCCACCGACGACTGGGTGCCCAAGTCGATGGCGAACGTGAACATCGGCAGCGCGAGCGTCTCGGTCGAGGTCGGCACCGGCCGCATCCTCGCGATGACCCAGAACAAGGACTACTCCAACGATCCGGACCTGACGGGCCCCAACTACACGAGCGTCAACTACAACACCGACTTCGGGTACGGCGGCTCCTCGGGATTCCAGGTCGGCTCGACCTACAAGGTGTTCACCCTCGCGGAGTGGCTGCAGGAGGGGCACTCGCTCGGCGAGAGCGTCGACGGCACCCGCCGCGCCTACACGACCTTCCGTGACAGCTGCGAGCCCGACGGCGTCTACTACGGCGAGTCCTGGAACCCCGGGAACGACGAGGGCGGCAACGGAGGAGTGACCACGGCCCTGCAGGCCACGACCGGCTCGATCAACACCTCGTTCGCCGCCATGGCCCAGCAGCTGGACCTCTGCGGCATCCGCAACACGGCGCTGGCGATGGGCGTGCACCGTGCCGACGGGACCGAGCTGCAGAAGCTCGCGCCGACCATCCTCGGCACCAACGAGATCGCTCCGCTCACGATGGCCACGGCCTTCGCCGGCTTCGCGAACAAGGGCACCGTCTGCACGCCCATCGCGTTCGACCGGATCGTCGACCGCACGGGCGCGGACGTCGCGCCGCCCGCCTCCGAGTGCAGCCAGGGGATGTCCGAGGAGGTGGCCGCGACCGCCGGCTACGCCCTGCAGCAGGTGGTGACGGGCGGCACCGGCGCCCCCTCCAACCCCCGCACCGGGGTGCCGCACATCGGCAAGACCGGCACCACGGACGACGCGCTGCACACGTGGATGGTCGGCGCGAGCACCGAGGTCGCCACCGCCACCTGGGTCGGCAACGTGACCGGCTTCACCTCCATGCGCGGATTCAGTCTCAACCGGGTGAACGCCGGTCAGGTGCGCCACCAGATCTGGCCGCGCATCATGCGCGTCGCCGACGCGAAGTACGGTGGGACGGCGTTCCCGGCTCCCGTCCGCTCGCTCCTCGACGCTCCGCAGGAGGCCGTGCCCCAGGTCACCGGCCAGAGCCCCTCTGCGGCCGCCGCACGCCTGCGCTCCGTCGGCTTCACGGTCCGCGTCGACACTTCTCCGGTCCCCTCCGACCGCCCGGCAGGGACGGTCGCGCAGACGAACCCTCCCGCCGGGTCGCGCGTCTCCCGGGGCGCGGAGATCACCCTGCAGATCAGCGCCGGACCGGGCGCCCCGCCCCGCGCGGGCTGACCCCCGGCACCCCCGGCTGCTCCCGAGGGAGCGTCCGGCAGAATGAACGCGGCCGCGCTCGCGGCCGACGTGCGAGAGAAGGACCCATGACCGGACGCACCCGTCGCCCCCTCACCACCGCCCTCGCGACCGTCGCCGCGGCCGGAGCCGTCGCCGCGGCCTGGGGCATCGGCGTCGAGCGGACGCTGTTCACCGTCCGGCGCACGTCGTTCCCGGTGCTGCCCGCCGGTTCCGAGCCGATCCGCGTCCTGCACGTGTCTGACCTGCACATGGCCCCGTGGCAGAGCAAGAAGCAGGAGTGGATCCGCTCGCTCCTCGCCCTGGCGCCCGACGTCGTGGTCGACACCGGCGACAACCTCGGCCACCGCGACGGCGTGCTCGGCATCCGCCGGGCCCTGGAGCCCTTCGCCGGGATCCCCGGCGCCTTCGTCAACGGATCTAACGACTACTTCGGCCCTCGGTTCAAGAACCCGCTCCGCTACTTCGTCGGCCCCTCCAAGAACCCCAAGCAGCACGAGGCAGATCTCGACACCGACGGGCTGACCGGCTTCTTCTCGGACGGGCTCGGCTGGGTGGACCTCAACAACCGCGCCGAGAGCATCACGGTGAAGGGGACGCGCATCGAGTTCTTCGGCGTCGACGACCCGCACATCGGCCTCGACCGCATCGACCTCGTCGCCGGAGCCGTGGACGAGCTGCGCGGCGCGGAGGACGGACCGGCCGGGGTCAGCATCGGCGTGGCGCACGCGCCCTACCAGCGCATCCTCGACGACTTCGTCGCCCGCGGCGCCGAGGTGATCCTCGCCGGGCACACGCACGGCGGGCAGGTCTGCGTCCCGGGCTTCGGCGCCCTCGTCACCAACTGTGACATCCCGCGCGACAAGGTCGCCGGCTCGACGACGTGGGACAACGGACTGCGCAGCTCGTACCTCAACGTGTCCGCCGGAGTCGGCACCTCGATCTACGCACCGGTGCGCTTCGCCTGCCGGCCCGAGGTGACCCTCGTCACGCTCACTCCGGCGGCCTGACGAGGGGTGTCCGACGGCGGTCCGGAAATCGGCTACTATTGTCGAGGCTCGTGAGCGGTTCTCCGTGATGAGCACACCGGGGTGTGGCGCAGCTTGGTAGCGCGCCTCGTTCGGGACGAGGAGGTCGTGGGTTCGAATCCCGCTACCCCGACCGGTGAGAAGCCCGGCCAGGATCGATGATCCGGCCGGGCTTCGTCGTTCCCGGGGCGTTCTCGGAATTCTGCTGTGGCGGGGCTCGCCCGCAGGCGGATGCTCGCCCGGGCCGGAGCCTGGTCGACGACGGAGCCGGCGCGATCACCGCCCCGCGCTCTCCGGCTCGAGCACCCCTGTCGGCGTCCCGAGCGTCCTGCGCACGGGCGTGCCTCCAGCCCACTCCCCCGCGCCTCCCGGCCCGATCCCAGCAGCCGGGAGCGAGACTGTTCTTCCGCCGTCGTCGCCGCCCCCGCCCGACGACCGACGAGAGGAGCACCGTGACCCGGTCGCTCACCCGCCTCACCCTCGCCATCAGCGTGCCCTACGTGGTCGCGCTCGCAGCGATCGCCTTCTGGCCGACGCCCGTCGATGCGGGAGTGCGGGGGGATCTCGGCCGAGTGACCTCCTGGTTCGCCCGGCACGGCCTCCCGATGGTCGACTACGCGTTCATCGAGTCGACTGCCAACATCGCCCTGTTCGTGCCCCTGGGGCTGCTCCTGGCCCTCAACCTGCGGCTCCGGAGGGCGTGGGTCGCCGTCGCCGTCGGCGCCGTCGTGAGCTCGCTCATCGAGGCGGGCCAGCTGCTCTTCCTCTCGGCGCGCTTCGCCACCGTCGACGACGTCGTGATGAACACCTCCGGCGCCCTCCTCGGCGCGGTCGCCGGCGTACTGCTCCGGATGGTCGTCCGCGCACGACGACGCCGGAGGGCGGCGGAGTGGGACGACGCCTTCGCGCACATCCCCCTTCACGGCACCTCCGGCGTCGTGGCGGATCAGCCGAGCCGCGTCCGCTGAGACGACGGCTCCGCCGCGTCAGCGGCCGAGGCCGCGGTACTCCCAGCCGGCCGCACGCCAGGCGGCGGGGTCGAGGCAGTTGCGACCGTCGACGAGGAAGGTGTTGGCCACCTTCGCCGCCGTGGCCGCGGGGTCGAGGGCGCGGAACTGCTTCCACTCCGTCACGACGACCACGGCGTCGGCACCGGCCAGCGCCTCGTCGACGTCGGTCGTGTAGGTGATCTCGGGGTAGCGGCGGCGCGAGTTCTCGATCGCCTCGGGGTCGGTCGCGACCACGGTCGCACCGAGGTCGTGCAGGCGAGCGGCGACGTCGAGCGACGGCGAGTCGCGGATGTCGTCCGACTCCGGCTTGAACGCCAGACCGAGCACCGCGATGCGGCGGCCCTCGACGGAGCCGCCCAGGCCCTCGGTGACGAGGTCGACGACGCGCTGGCGGCGACGCAGGTTGATCGCGTCGACCTCTTTGAGGAAGGCGACGGACTCGCCGACGCCGAGCTCGTCGGCGCGGGCAGAGAAGGCGCGGATGTCCTTCGGGAGGCAGCCGCCTCCGAAGCCGATGCCCGCGTTCAGGAAGCGGCGGCCGATCCGCACGTCGTAGCCGATCGCGTCGGCGAGCTGCGTGACGTCCGCGCCGGTGACCTCCGCGATCTCGGCGATCGCGTTGATGAACGAGATCTTGGTCGCGAGGAAGGCGTTGGCCGAGACCTTCACCAGCTCGGCGGTGGCGTAGTCGGTGACCACGAGCGGGGTCTCGGCCGCGAGCGCCGTCGCGTAGACCTCGTCGAGGGTCGCCTTCGCCGCTGCTCCGGCCTCGCCCGCGGGCACGCCGTAGACGAGGCGGTCGGGGCTGATCGTGTCCTTGACGGCGAAGCCCTCGCGGAGGAACTCGGGGTTCCAGGCGAGGGTCGCACCGGAGGAGGCGATGCGGTCGGCCAGGCGGGCGGCGGTGCCGACGGGGACGGTCGACTTGCCGACGACGAGGGAGTCCGCCTCGAGGTAGGGCAGGAGACCGTCGATCGCCGAGTCGACGTAGGTCATGTCCGCGGCGTTCTCGCCCGGCTTCTGCGGGGTGCCGACGGCGACGAAGTGCACGGCCGCACCGGCGGCGTCGGCCATGTCGGTCGAGAAGCGCAGACGCCCGGAGGCGACGCCGGAGGACAGCAGCTCCGGGAGGCCGGGCTCGAAGAACGGCGCGGTGCCGGCGGCCAGGGCGTCGATCTTCTTCTGGTCGACGTCGATGCCGATGACGTCGTGGCCGAGCTCGGCCATGGCGGCAGCGTGGACGGCACCGAGGTAGCCGCAGCCGATGACAGAAAGCTTCACAGGGGTTCTCCGAATCGTGGCGGGTTCGTGTCGCGGTCGCGACGGTGAGGAGGAGCGATGCGATGCGGCGAGGCGTCAGCGCGCCCGCGGACGCGCGACTACCGCCGCGCCAATGCTCTCAGATCGCGGGAGACGTCGGCGACAGCCGCCGCGATCTGCGCCGCCACGCGCTCGTGCACGGCCTCGCTGCGGCCGATCGGGTCCTCGATGTCGTCGCCGCCCTCGCCCCGCGGGGCGCGCCCGCGGTGGGCGGCGGCGAGCCGCACGACGGCGCGGAGCCGCGCGGCGGGGTCCTCGACCGTCGGCAGCGGCACCTCCCGCAGCACGAACGGCAGCACGCGGGCGAATTCGAGCAGCGTGAAGCCGCGGAGGAGGAGCGACGGGAAGCGCCGGGAGGCGTCGACCAGGTGGTCGCGCGTCATCGTGAGCAGGAGGTCGGCGTCGCCGGCGATCGCGTCGCCGAGCACCGCGCTCGCGTGCGCGGCCGGGTCTCCCCCGTGCTGAGCCGAGAAGCGGGCCGAGACCGGGTCCATCGGCAGTCCGTCGCGCGTCCTCACTCCGGCGCTCGTGAACGCGAAGAGCGGACCTCCCGCGGGTGATGTCGCGTCGGCGAGTGCGGCGCGCAGCAGCTGCTCCGCCATCGGCGACCGGCAGATGTTGCCGGTGCAGACCGAGAGCACGGTGAAGACGGGGGCGGCGGAGGCGGCGACCGGTTCGTCCGGTCGCCAGCTCCGGCGGGCGGGGCGGGCGGAGTCGTCTCCCGGGAAGATCATCGCGGGGCGCTCAGGCCGAGGTCGACGCGGGCTCGGGCTCGACGGCCGTGTCCGGGCGGGCACCCGATCGCTCGGAGCCGTAGTAGCTCGTGTAGTAGTAGCCGTAGCCCCGGCCGACCTGGCCGCGCGCGGGCACGCGGTTGAGGATCACGCCGAGGGTGTGGCCGCTGACCCGCTCGATGTTCTGGATCGCCTTGCCCAGCTCGTCGGTCGTCGTCCTGCCCGCGGAGATGACCACGAGCGCGCCGTCGGTGCGGGCGGTGAGGATGGCGCCGTCCGTGACGGGCAGGAGCGGCGGCGCATCGACGAGCACGATGGCCTCGCGAGCGATCTCGTGCAGGAGGATGTCCATGCCGTTGGAGCCGAGCAGCTCGGACGGGTTCGGCGGGATCGACCCGGCTCCGAGCACCCAGAGGTTGCCGGACGGGCCCCACGGCTGCAGGACGTCCTGCAGTTCCGCCTTGCCGATCAGCAGGTCGGTCAGGCCGACGCCGGGAACGAGGCCGAACGACTTGGCGACGGTGGGCTTGCGGAGGTCGCCATCGACGACGACGGTCCGCTGGCCGGAGGCGGCGAGCGTCACCGCGAGGTTCGCGGTCACCGTCGACTTGCCGTCCGAGGGCAGCGGGCTCGTCACGACGATGATGCGCGGCGGGCTGTCGATGTTCATGAACTGCAGGTTCGTGCGGAGCTCGCGCAGCGCCTCGGCGAGTGCGTGCTTGCCGTCGGCCTTGATGTAGTCGGTCGTGTCGGCCTCGGGGACGATGCGGTTGGTCTCGCTGAGGCGCTTGTCGACGGGGAGGGTGCCGACCACGGGGAGGTCGAACAGGCGCTCGACCATCTCGGCGGTGCGGATGCGCCGGTCCAGCGTGTTGCGGACGAACGCGTAGACGAGACCGAGGACGAGGCCCGCGAGCGCGCCGACCGCGAGGACGAGGCGCAGGTTCGGGAACGCCGGCGAGGACGGGAGCGCCGCGGTCTGCAGAACGGTGAGGGAGACCGTGTCGCCGACGCCCGTCTCCTGGTTGACCTGCTGCACCTTGGTGGCGATGGCCGCGACCCAGGCGTCGGCGAGCTTCTGCGCGCCCTCGGGGGTGGAGGCGGTGGCGCTGACCTTCATCACCGGGGCGACCGTGTCGGCCTGCACCGTGATCGCCGAGATCAGCGTGGCGGGCGAGACGTCGAGGCCGAGGCTGTCGATCGCGATCTGCGCCACGTCGCGCGAGGTGGCGATCGGGACGTACGTGGCGAGGCTCGACTTGGCGACGGACTGCGCGATCTGCTGCGTGTAGATCGCCTGGCTGTCTTCGGCACCGGTGGTGGCGACGGAGACCAGGCCCTGCGAGTCGGCGACGTACCGCGGCTTCTGCGTCAGCGACCAGCCGAAGGCGACGAGAGTGCCGAGGAGGATCGCCGCGACGATCGGGATCCAGTGGTCGCGCAGCAGCCGGAGGACGTCTCGAAGTTCCACAGAGTCAGATTTCCTTCGCTGGTACGGATCACGCGGCGGGCGCCGGCGACGGGTTCTTCCGAATTCTGACACAGCGCTTCCGCGCCCTCGGCGCCAGGCGCGTCAACCGTGCCACCCGTCGGGGGTGGGCTGCGGCGGAGTCCCTCTCGTGATCACTCCGCGGCCCTCGAGCTCGACGACCGCCGACTCGACGACCGCCTCCGCATCGACGCCGGCGGGCGGCGGGCCCGCCTCCTCGAGCACCGCGGCGACGAGACCGGGCAGATCGGAGCCCCGGCCGGCGTGGCGCCAGATCGTCGGGCCGATGCCAGACAGGCGCACGAGGGTGCCGCCGCAGAACACGAGCAGCTGGCCGTCGGCGAGCTCCACCGCGTCGTCCGCAGGGGTGCGCAGGACGGTGCCGGGCAGGGCCTCGCCCACAGGGTCGAGCTGCACGGAGACCACCTCGGACCAGGCGGACGGGGCCTCGGCGCCGAGGGACGCGAAGACCTCCTCGACCAGGTGCACCACGCTCGCGGCCTCGGAGTAGACCAGTCGCCGGACGCCGCCCAGCGCCGAGAGGGTGCGGACGAGATCGGCGATCGGCCGCGGTCGGGCCGAGAGGTACGAGGTCTGCGGCACCAGATCCTCGATCGCGTCGACCGGGTCGACGTGCTCGAGGAAGGGCGTCCCGACGCCGTCGCGGCGCTCGAGCAGCAGGACGCCCGCCAGACGCAGGGGCGCCTCCGGGACCGGTCGGAGGGCGAGCGACCCGGGGGCCAGCTGCGCCTTCGGCGCCGATCCGGTCAGCGGCTTCACCGACAGCGGCTTGGGATAGGGCAGGACGCGCCCCTCCGGGGTCACGCCGACCGTCTCGTCGGTGACGTAGCCGAAGCGGGACCCGAGCGTCCGGGCGATGGTGGTCTTGCCGGTCCCGGAGGCGGCGACGAAGGCCAGCACGCGGCCGGACTCGTCGGAGATCCCGCAGGCGTGGAGCATCAGCAGGTCGGCGCGCCGGGCGCCGATCGCCTCGAGGGTCAGGGTCGAGGTCAGGGACTCCTCGAGCTGCGCGAGCGTGGCGCTCGAGACCCGGGGCGAGCCGTCGACCGGGACGGAGGGATCGTGCCCCACCTCGGCGAGGACGTCGCGTGCTCCCGCGTCGGGCTCGGACGCGCAGGCGGCCCAGCTGTCGGCGATCCGCGCCGCGTCCTCGTCGCCGACGCCGCGTCCGAAGACCACGCGGAACGGGGTCTCGAGGACCGAGACGGACAGGGTGCGGGGCTCGGCGCCCCTCCCCCCGGCGATCAGTACGCCCCGTCGCGGGCGAGGACGGCGCGCGCGGTCTTGAAGAGGATGACGATGTCGCCGGTCATCGACCAGTTCTCGACGTAGTACAGGTCGAGTCGGACGGTGTCCTCCCACGAGAGGTTCGAGCGTCCGCTGACCTGCCAGAGCCCGGTGATGCCCGGCTTCATCAGGAAGCGGCGGTGCACGTGCTCCTCGTACTGCTCGACCTCGCGGGCCAGCGGCGGGCGGGGGCCGATCAGGGACATGTCGCCGCGGAAGACGTTCAGGAACTGGGGCAGCTCGTCGAGGCTGAAGCGCCGGAGGATCGCACCCACCCGGGTGACGCGGGGGTCCTTCGCCATCTTGAAGAGGATCGAGTTCCCCTCCGCACGCTGCTGCGACGCGAGAGCCGCCAGTCGCGCCTCCGCGTCGACGACCATCGAGCGGAACTTCAGCATCTCGAAGGTCGCGCCGTTCAGGCCGATGCGCTCCTGCCGGAAGAGCACGGGCCCGGGGCTGGTGACCTTGACCAGCACGGCGATGACGACGAGCACCGGCGCGCTGAGGATGATCAGCATGGTCGACGCCAGGATGTCGAAGAGGCGCTTGGCGAACCGCTGGCGGCCGTCGAAGCGCGGGGTCTCGACGTGGATCAGCGGAAGGCCCGCGACGGGGCGGGTGTGGATGCGCGGACCGCCGATGTCGGTGAGGCTCGGCGCCACGACGAGGTGCTCGCGCCCGGGCTCGAGCGTCCAGCTCAGCTCGCGGATCCGCTGCGGCGCCAGCTCGTCGGAGCTCGTGACGACCACCGTGTCGGCACCGGTGGCGTCCATCACGGCGCGGACGCCGTCGATCCCGGTGAACCCGTGGACCGCGAGGCCCGAGAGCTCCTGCTCGCTCCGCAGCGCGTCCGCACCGCCGACCGAGGTCGAGACGGCGCCGACGAGCTTGTAGCCGGCCTCGGTGCCGCGACGCAGCTCGCGCGCGGTGTGCAGGACGCTCGCGCGGGAGCCGAGGAGCACGACCTGGCTCGAGAAGCGGCCCGCCCGGCGCTGCCGGGTGAGCCAGGAGCGCCAGACCAGGCGGCCGACGCAGATCAGCACGATCCCGGCGGGGAACGCCGTGATGATGTAGCCGCGCGCGAGCAGGATCTGGAGCAGGTAGGCGATGATCGCGACGATGCCGAAGAGCCAGATGGAGGCGTCGACGACGCGTCGGTACTCGACGTAGCCGGTGCCGACGATCCGGCGGTCGCGCGTGTCGAAGATCTGGAGGGCGAGGAGCCAGCCGACCGACAGGGCGACGGACACCCAGGTGTAGCTGACCGCGATGTCGGCGGGATTCTTGAACCCCAGATCAGAGTTCAGGTTCAGGTCGAACCAGAAGAGCTGCGTGCCGAAGACGGAGAGGACGATCGCGACGACGTCCGTGATGAGCAGCCGTCGCCGGTAGTCCTGCTCCCACGACGGCCGACGCCTCAGCGGTGCCCCTTGCGCCGTCATCGTTTCCCCCGACCTTTCCTGCTGCTTCGAAAGGCGTAATTCCGTTTCCGGTGTTGTCACGTCGTCAGGCTACCCACTTCCTCGTTTCGGAGGGGTGTCGCACCGGTGAGGAACGCTCGACCGGTCAGCCGCGAAGCCGGCCGCGGCTCTCCTGGAGGTAGCACGCGCCGCACAGCGACTCGTAGGTGACCGCCGTTCCGTCGATCGCGACCTGATCGCCGTCGAAGACGAAGCGGCCGTCCACGACGCGCCCGTTGAAGATCGCTTTGCGCCCGCACCGGCAGATCGTCTTCAGCTCCTCGAGGCTGTGGGCGATCTCCAGGAGCCGCCTGCTTCCCGGGAACGCGGCGGTGCGGAAGTCCGTGCGGATGCCGTACGCCAGGACGGGCACGTTCTCGAGGATGGCGATCCGGAGCAGATCATCGACGTGCGACTCCGGCAGGAACTGCGCCTCGTCGACGAGCAGAGCGCTCACGTCGCGCTTCGACTCGGCCAGCACGCGGGCCCGGGCGGCGGTGAAGACGGCCACCGGGTCCCCGTCGGACTCGAACAGGATGTCCACCGGACGGGTCACGCCGAGCCGCGACACGATCAGCTCCTCGCCCTTCGTGTCGACGGCCGGCTTGGCCAGCAGCACCCGGTGCCCGCGCTCCTCGTAGTTGTGCGCGGCCTGCAGGAGCGACGTGCTCTTCCCGCTGTTCATCGCTCCGTAGCGGAAGTACAGCTTGGCCATCAGGTCTCCTCGGGGCGGGTCCGGGGGCGGGGCCCCCGGGGTGAGCAGGGGCCGGTCACGGGAGGAACCCGTCCTCGCCGGCGCGGCGGATCAGGTCGGCCCGGCGGCTCGCGGGCCTGCCGACGGCGACGTACTTGCGGCGCACTCGCTGCAGGTAGGTCTTCGCGGTCTCGAACTGCACGTTCATCTTGGCGGCGACCTCGGGGGTGCTCGATCCGGACGCGTAGAGGCGCAGCGCCTCCAGCTCGCCGGCGCTGAGCCGTGGGCGCTGCTGCGCCGCGACCCCGGACGGCAGGGGCCGCCACTGCGCGGACGAGACGTCGGCCGAGCGCATCTCGAGAGCTGCGCGGGTCTGCTCCATCACCTCGGCGAGCGGGCGCGACTTCGCCAGGTGCCGCACGGCTCCGGCCTTCAGGGCGCGCTCGCGGACCTCGTCGTCCTCGCTCGCGGAGAGCGCCACGACCGCGGCTCCCGCCGCCCGGCAGGTCCGGATCCGCGCCTCGATCGAGATCGGCTCGCGCAGCTCGACGTCCATCACGACCACCTGGGTGGGGAAGACATCGCTCGTCACCAGGTCGTGCCAGGTGGAGGCGGCCACGACGACCTCGAAGTCCGGGGCGTGGGTGCGGATCCACGCGCTCGTCGCCGCGAGCAGGTCCTCGCGCGGGTCGAGCAGGCCGAGCCGGACCGCACGGGGTGGCGCGTCGCGGGCGCTCCGGGCGGAGGAGCCCGAGGGCTCACCGGAGCGGGTGACCATGCGGACGATCCTAGCCGCGGCCGGGCCCGCCCCCGGCTCAGAACAGCGTCGGCTGCCCGACGCCGGGCAGGATCGCGGCGCGCTCCGGCCCGAGCTCCCCGACCAGCAGCCCGTCGTGCTGGAGGGAGCGCCGCTCGCCGCCGAGGGTCCGCAGCGTCCCGAGCGAACCGAGGGCGGAGGACTTGACGGAGCCGGTGGCCGGGTCCTCCTCGCCGCGCTCGAGCCCGTGGGCGCGCATCAGCGGGCGGATGCGCGCCGAGAGCCAGCGCCGGTACTCGAGAGGCGCGTAGGCGTCGCGGCCCGGGTAGAGCGCTCGGTACTTGTCGACCAGCTCGGGGTGCTCCTGCCCGAGCCACTGCAGGAACCACTCCTTCACCCCGGGCTTGAGGTAGAGAGTCGAGTACATGATCGTGCTGGCGCCCGCCTCGCGGCAGGCCCGGAGCGACTCGTCGAGGTGCGCCCGGGTGTCGGTGAGGAACGGCAGGATCGGCATCAGGAACACCGAGCAGTCGAAGCCGGCCTCCCGTGCCGCGGTGACCGTCGCCAGCCTGGCCGCCGCGGTCGGCGCACCCGGCTCGACGGAGCACTGGAGGCCCTCGTCGTAGACGGCGATCGACACTCCGAGGTCGACCGGGACGTGCTCGGCGGCCTCGCGGAGCAGCGGCAGGTCTCGCCGCAGCAGCGAGCCCTTCGTGAGGATCGAGATCGGGGTGCCCGAGGCGGCGAGCGCGGCGATGATGCCCGGCATCAGCCGGTAGCGGCCCTCGGCGCGCTGGTACGGATCGGTGTTGGTGCCGAGTGCCACGGGGTGCCGCTCCCAGCTCGGCTTCGCGAGCTCCCGGGTGAGGACCTCGGCGACGTTCACCTTCACGACGATCTGCGAGTCGAAGTCGCGGCCGCCGTCGAACTCGAGGTACTCGTGCGTGGGCCGGGCGAAGCAGTAGGTGCAGGCGTGGGTACAGCCGCGCATCGGGTTGATGCTCCAGCCGAACGGCATCTTCGAGGAGGTGTGCACGCGGTTGAGCGCCGACTTCGCGAGCACCTCGTAGAAGGTGATGCCCTCGAACTCCGGCGTGCGCACCGTCCGCACCAGGTCGGTGAGCTTGACGAGGCCGGGCAGGGCGGCCTCGTCGGCCGTGCCGATCGACTGCCCGCTCCACCTCATGGAGCCATTAGAACATACGTTCGAACGGATCGCAGCCGATCAGACCGAGGCTGACAGCTCCAGCGTCTCGGCGGTCGCGGTGACCGTCTGCTCGGCCTTCTCGGGCGCGTCGTTGAGGGTCGAGCCGTAGCTCGGCACCAGCGCGCGGATCCGCGGCTCCCAGGCCTTCATCCGGTCGGGGAAGCACTTCTGCACGATGTCGAGCATGATCGGCACGGCGGTCGAGGCTCCGGGCGAGGCGCCGAGCAGGCCGGCGATCGTGCCGTCCCCTCCGGTGATGACCTCGGTGCCGAACTGCAGCACGCCGCCCTTCTTCTCGTCCTTCTTCATCACCTGGACGCGCTGGCCGGCGGTGATCAGGTACCAGTCCTCGTCGCGGGCGGTGGGCAGGAACTCGCGCAGGGCCTTCATCTTCTTGCCACGGCCGGCGAGCACCTCGCCGATCAGGTACTTCATCAGGTCGAGGTTGTCGCGGGCGACCGCGAGCATCGGGCCGATGTTGTGCGGCCGGATCGACAGGGGCAGGTCGAGCCACGAGCCCCGCTTCAGGAACTTGGGCGTGAAGCCCGCGTAGGGGCCGAAGAGGAGGGACGACTCGCCGTCGACGACGCGCGCATCGAGGTGCGGCACCGACATCGGGGGCGCGCCGACCGCGGCCTTGCCGTAGACCTTCGCCTTGTGCCGGGCGACCAGCTCGGGGTTGTCGGTGCGGAGGAACTGGCCCGAGATCGGGAAGCCTCCGAAGCCCTTGATCTCGGGGATGCCCGACTTCTGCAGGAGGTGCAGCGCACCGCCGCCGGCGCCGACGAAGACGAAGCGGGCGGTCACCGACTGGGGCGTGCCTCCGACGACCTGCTTGAGGTCGAGGCGCCAGGTGCCGTCCTTCTGCCGGGTGATGTCGGTGACCTCGCGGCCGGTGTCGAGTGTGCCGCCGTGGGCGACGACGTGGTCGAACAGCTGGTGGGTCAGCGAGCCGAAGTCGACGTCGGTGCCGGCCGGCATGCGCGTCGCTGCGTAGGGGCCGCCGCCGGCGGGACGCTGCTCCATCAGCAGGGGCGCCCACTCGTGGATGGTCTTGACGCTCTCAGTGAACTCGATGCCGGCGAACAGCGGCTGGTCCTTGAGCGCCTCGTAGCGCTTCCGGAGGTACTCGACGTTGGCCTCGCCGTGCACGAAGGTCATGTGCGGCGCCGGGTTGATGAAGCTGGAGGGCTCGCGGATGTCGCCGGACTCCACCAGGCTCGACCAGAACTGGCGCGAGATCTGGAACTGCTCGTTGATCTGGATCGCCTTGGCCGGGTCGACGGAGCCGTCGGCCGCCTCGGGCATGTAGTTCAGCTCGCAGAGGGCCGCGTGACCGGTGCCCGCGTTGTTCCACGGGTTCGACGACTCCTGCGCCACGTCGCCGAGGCGCTCGTAGGCGGCGATCGTCCAGTCGGGCTGCAGCTGGGTGATGAGGGCGCCGAGCGTGGCGCTCATGATGCCCCCACCGATGAGGGCGACGTCGACCGGTTCCGAGGAGTTCACGAGAGTCGAGTTTACGCTCGCCCGCGGACGCCGCGGCGGGGAGGGGCCCCGCTCCCCCATCAAATTCGCGGCTTTTCCACCCGGAAGGGGCCGGAGCGCTCGGCGCCGGCCCCGTCCACGCCGGTCAGGAGACGGGCTGCTTCGCCGCGATGAGCTCGGCGATCTGCACGGCGTTCAGGGCCGCGCCCTTGCGGAGGTTGTCGTTGCTGATGAAGAGCGCGAGGCCGCGTCCCTCCGGGGCGCCCTCGTCGGCGCGGATGCGGCCGACGAAGCTCGGGTCCTTGCCCGCGGCCTCCAGCGGAGTCGGCACCTCGCGCAGCACGACGCCGGGCGCGTCGGCCAGCAACTCGCGAGCACGCTCGGGGCTGAGGGCGGAGGCGAACTCGGCGTTGACGGAGAGCGAGTGGCCGGTGAACACGGGGACGCGCACGCAGGTGCCCGAGACCAGCAGCTCCGGGAGCTCGAGGATGCGGCGGCTCTCGTTGCGGAGCTTCTTCTCCTCGTCGGTCTCATTCGAGCCGTCCTCGACCAGGCTCCCCGCGAAGGGGATGACGTCGAAGGCGATCGGGGCGACGTACTTGTCCGGCGCGGGGAAGTCGACCGCCGAGCCGTCGTGCACCAGGTCGAGCAGGTGCTCGTCGGCGACGGCGGCGCGGACCTGGCCGGCCAGCTCGTTCGCTCCGGCCAGCCCGCTGCCGGACACGGCCTGGTAGGTGCTGACGATCAGGCGCGTGAGCCCCGCCTCGCGGTCGAGAACCTTGAGGATCGGCATCGCGGCCATCGTGGTGCAGTTGGGGTTGGCGATGATGCCCTTGACCGCCTGGTCGATGGCGTGGGGGTTCACCTCGCTGACGACCAGCGGGACCTCGGGGTCCATCCGCCAGGCGCTGGAGTTGTCGATCACGGTGACGCCGGCCGCGGCGAAGCGGGGCGCCTGCGCGCGCGATCCCGTGGCTCCGGCCGAGAACAGGGCGATGTCGAGCCCCGACGGATCGGCGGTCTCCACGTCCTCGACCACGACGTCCTCGCCGCGGAACGGCAGCGTCGTTCCCGCCGAGCGGGCGGTGGCGAAGAAGCGGATGGACGCGATCGGGAAGTCGCGCTCCTCGAGGAGGCGGCGCATCACCTTCCCGACCTGGCCGGTCGCGCCGACGACGCCCACGTGGAGGGGGGTGCTGCTCATGCTGTGCTCTTTCGTCCGTGCGGCGCGCGGGCCGCTCGTGGCGGGGGGATCGAGGGAGAGGGTACCGGTCGGTCCGGCCGCTCGGGAGGAACGGCCGGATCGCGAGGGTGTCCGGCCGTCAGCGGCCGGTGCCGGCGTAGACGACGGCCTCGTCCTCGGCGTCGAGCCCGAAGGCGGTGTGCACGACGCGCAGAGCCTCGTTCACGGTGTCGGCGCGGGTGACGACCGAGATGCGGATCTCGCTCGTGGAGATCATCTCGATGTTGATCCCGGCCTCGTAGAGGGAGCGGAACAGCTTCGCGGAGACGCCGGCGTTGGTGCGCATCCCGGCGCCCACGAGCGCGAGCTTGGCGATCTGGTCGTCGTACTGCAGGGACTCGAAGCCGACCTCGTCCTTCTCGGCGTTGAGAGCCATGAGGACCGTCTGGCCGTCGGCCTTGGGCAGGGTGAACGAGATGTCGGTGCGGGCGGTGGCCGCAGCCGACACGTTCTGCACGATCATGTCGATGTTGGAGCCGGTCTTGGCCACGATCGTGAAGATCTGCGCGGCCTTGCCCGGGATGTCGGGGACTCCGACGACGGTGATCTTCGCCTCGTTCAGGTCGGCGGCGACTCCGGCGATGATGGGCTCTTCCACGGCTTGTCCGTTCTGCTCGGCGCCGGAGGTCTCGGCGTTGTAGACGATGGTGCCCTCGTTGGGGCTGAAGGAGGAGCGCACGTGGAGCGTGACTCCGTGGCGGCGGGCGAACTCGACGGCGCGGATGTGCAGCACCTTCGCTCCCGCGGCGGCCAGCTCGAGCATCTCCTCGCTGGTGATGCGGTCGAGCTTGCGGGCCTTCTTGACGACCCTCGGGTCGGCGGTGAAGACGCCGTCGACGTCGGTGTAGATCTCGCAGGTGTCGGCGCCGAGTCCTGCGGCGAGCGCGACGGCGGTGGTGTCCGAGCCGCCGCGGCCGAGGGTGGTGATGTCCTTCGTGTCGCGGTTGAAGCCCTGGAAGCCCGCGACGATGACGACGGCGTTCTCGTCGAGCGCCTCGCGGAGACGGACCGGGGTGATGTCGACGATGCGGGCGGCGCCGTGCTGCGCGTCCGTGATCATGCCGGCCTGGCTGCCGGTGAAGGAGCGGGCCTCGAAGCCCATGCTCTTGATCGCCATCGCCAGCAGCGCCATCGAGATGCGCTCGCCCGAGGAGAGCAGCATGTCGAGCTCGCGGGGGGCGGGGATGGGCGTGACCTGGTGGGCGAGCTCGAGCAGGTCGTCGGTGGTGTCGCCCATGGCCGAGACGGCGACGACCACGTCGTTGCCCGCCTGCTTGGTGGCGACGATCCGCTTCGCGACCCGCTTGATGCTCTCCGCGTCGGCGACGGAGGACCCGCCGAACTTCTGGACGATCAGGCTCACGTGCTGCTCCCGTGTCGGTGGCTGGACCGCCGTCGCGACCCGACGGGCGAGTCTACCGGTCGACCGCATGCCGGAGCGGTCATGCGACTCCGGCGGCCGCGTCAGTTCTCGACGAGCCGGCGGCCCTCGAAGGCGCGGCCGAGGGTGATCTCGTCGGCGTACTCGAGGTCTCCGCCGACGGGCAGCCCGGAGGCCAGGCGGGTGATGCGGATGCCGAGGGTGCTGAGCATGCGCGAGAGGTAGGTCGCCGTCGCCTCGCCCTCGAGGTTCGGGTCGGTCGCGATGATGACCTCCTGCACCTCGCCGTCCGCGAGCCGCTGCAGCAGCTGGCGGATGCGGAGCTGATCCGGGCCGATGCCGTCGATCGGGCTGATCGCGCCGCCGAGCACGTGGTAGAGCCCGCGGAACTCGCGGGTGCGCTCGATCGCCGGGACGTCCTTCGCCTCCTCCACGACGCAGATGACGGCGCGGCTGCGGCGCGGATCGCGGCAGATCCCGCAGGTCGCCTCCTCCGCCACGTTCCCGCAGATGTCGCAGAAGTGCACACGGCCGCGCAGCTCGAGCAGGATCTCGGCGAGCCGGGTGACATCGAACGTCTCGGTCTGCAGGATGTGGAACGCGATGCGCTGGGCGGACTTCGGGCCGATGCCGGGGAGCCGGCCGAGCTCGTCGATCAGCTCCTGGACGATGCCTTCGTACATGCGGTCGCCTCCTCTCGGGTGGGGCGGACGGGGGTGGCGG
>NZ_PSTL01000049.1:0-521 GCF_002930845.1 Rathayibacter sp. AY1A7
CATGACCGGTGGAACGGTGAGTCAGTCGCGCTGAACGCTGACGTCGACGCGGGGATCGCCTCGGCGCGCCTCGCCGCCGTGACGCGGCCCCGGACGGTGCCGATCACTGCTTCGATAGCGCCGGGATCCCTGGCGAAGGTGGGGACCGCTCTCGCTGCGCTGTCCGGCGCTCGTCTCGGCGCTGACCTGTTCAAGGGCGTCGGGGAGCGCCTGGCGAACCTGGACCGCGCGCTCCCGAAGCTCGCGGCCGTCGCGTCGTCGATCGCGTCTCTCGCCGCTGTGGGCATCTCCGCGGGCGGGGGTCTCGCGACGCTCGCAGCGAGCCTGTCGTCCATCCTCGCGGTGTCGGCCCTCGCGCCGGCACTCATCGTCGGCGCCGGCGTCTCCGTCGCTGTCCTCGCGGTCGCGCTGTCGCAGATGGGCGACCGGCTCGGCGACGTCATCGACCGGTGGAAGGGCCTCGGCGACGTCATCGGCGACGGGTTCTGGGACCAGGCCGCGCAGCCTCTCCGCGAGCTCTC
>NZ_PSTL01000009.1:0-130624 GCF_002930845.1 Rathayibacter sp. AY1A7
AGGGTGAGCAGCCGCGGCGGGAGGCCGAGCCGCCGGCCGACCGAGGTCGCGGCGACGGCGTCGGCGTCCGGCGCAGTGGTGCCGGAGTCGGCGCCCGGTGTGGAGTCCTGGACGCGGATCGACCCGCCCTCCTGGGCGATGCGGACCACGAACGGCTCGGCCTCGGGATCGCCGAAGGTCTGCGTCCACAGCTGACGGCCGTCGGCGGTGCGGACCTCGCGGGGCGCGTCGATCGCGCCTCCGTCGGCGTCCAGCACGAGGAGCTCGGTGTCCTCCGTGGTCGCCTCGAGGCGGACCGCCGTTCCCGCCATCGTGGCGACGGACACGTGCCCGTAGCCGATCCACAGGTCCAGCGGCTCGCCGGAGGTCTCGTAGCCGGGTGCGACCGTGACGCGCAGGTCGCTCGCCGCGAGCGTCGCGTAGCGGCCGGGAGCGGCGCTCGAGAAGCCGTAGGTGCCCAGCACGGGGAGCAGCTCGCGGTCGGTCGGCAGCACGGCGGCGCAGGCGGCCGTGACCAGCGCGACCGTCGCGAGGGCGACCAGCGCGATCGCGCGCCTCCGGAACAGGCCGGCGAGCACGATCACCACGGCGAGCACGAGCGCGGCCGAGGCGGCTCCGACGACGAGGGCCGTCGGCCCGGAGGCGGTGAGCGAGACCAGTGCGCCGGTCAGTGCGGCGGCGCCCAGGGCGAGCAGCGTGAGGCTCGCCCGCAGCCGGGGGTTCGCGGCGCGTCGGAGGCGCTGGCGCTCCAGGCGCGCGGCGGTGACGGCGGCGGCGGCGACTCGCGCCTCCTCCGCCCGGGCGCGGGCCGTCTCGCGGGCCGACGCGCTCTGCCGGGCGCGGAAGGCCTCCCGCTCGGCCCGCCAGGCCTCCTGGCGCTCGCGCCACTCGGCGACGGCCTCGGGGGACGAGGGGCGCTCGTCCTGCAGCCCGGGGTCGGGTGCGGGGTAGGCAGGAGCGGAGGGCGCGGGGTAGGGGAGCGTCGCGGAGGGGTGTGCGGACGGGGAGCCCTGGGCCGGGTGAGCGGCCGCGTCGTCCGATCGCCGGCTCCGCCGCACGATCCAGACCACGAAGGCCACGATCAGCCCGAGCACCACGAGCGACCACAGCGTCCGCCCGGTCGCGGGCGCCCAGGGCATCGCCCCGGTGTACGCGCCGCCGAGCGACCAGAAGCCCTGCGCCACCGGCAGCATCGAGGCGAGCACGAGGACGCCGATCCCGGCGTGCACCCGGTCGAGCGAGCCGCGGAGCAGCCGCTCCACCGGCAGGGCGCCGTCCTGGTCGGGCAGCAGCAGCCAGGCCGCGGCGTAGAGGAGGAGCGCGGGCCCGCCCAGCACCGCGACGACGAGCACGATCCCGCGCACGATCAGCGGGTCGATGCCGAGCCGGTCGGCGATCCCCGCGCAGACGCCGCCGATCCAGCCGGGACGGCGGGGCAGGTCGAGGCCGCGCAGCCAGAGCACGAAGCGGTTCTCGGGCGCGGGGGGCGGATCGGCGGGGCCGGGGGCTCCCGGGCCGGGGCTCTCGGGGCCGGTGCTGTCCGGGCCGGCCGCTCCGGGATCCGTCCCGATCGGCGTCGTCGCTGTGCCTGCCGCCTCCGTGCTGTCCGGCTCCGCGGAGCCCGGCGGGGTCGTGCTCTGTCCTGTCATGCTGCGAGTCTCCCGTGCGCTCCACGGCCCGAACCATCGGGGGAACCCCTGATCCGACCCCGAGAGCACCCCCGATCGTGCGGCCGACCTGTTTGGATGCAGGGGTGAGCACAGTCCCCGGCACCGCCGTCCGCCCCCCGCTGCAGCGGCCGCGGACGATGCTGCTCGGTGGAGTGTGCACCGCGGTCGCCGACCACCTCGGCTGGAGCGTGCGGAGGACCCGCCTCCTCGCCGTTCTCGCGACCGCGCTCGGCGGGGGCGGCGCGCTCCTCTACCTCTGGCTCTGGGCGCTGGTGCCCCTCGCGCCGCTCGACTCGCGCGACGCGGATCCGGCCGTCCGCCGCTCCGCTCCCGTGGCCGGCCTGCTGACCCTCGCCGCCGCCGTCGCGGCGCTCGCCGTGCTGATCACCGTCGACAGCGGCGACGACGCCGACATCACGCGCGCGCTCGTCGCCGTCGGCCTGCTCGCGGGAGGAGCCGTCGGCTGGAGCCTCGGGCTCGACCGCGGCGACGCCGTCCGCCCCGCCCGGTACGGCTCCGCGGTGCGCCTCGCCTCCTGCGCGCTGCTGGTGCTCGCCGGAGCGGCCGTGCTCACCGGCCGCCCGAGCGCCCTCAACGCGGTGCTCGCCGTGGGCGTGCTGCTGATCGCCGCCGGCGTGCTGGCCGCGCCCCGGGTGGTGACCCTCTGGTCCGAGCTGATGGGCGAGCGCGCCGCCCGCGTGCGCGAGGAGCAGCGGGCCGAGATCGCCGCGCACCTGCACGACTCCGTGCTGCAGACCCTCGCGCTCATCCAGAACCGCGCCGGAGCCTCGAGCGAGGTCGCCCGCATCGCCCGCGCCCAGGAGCGGGAGCTGCGCGACTGGCTGTTCGAGCGCGACGTCCCGGTCGCCAACGACCTGGCCGCCGAGGTCCGGGCGATCGCCGCCGCCGTCGAGCTCGACTACCCCGTGCACCTCGAGGTGGTGGCCGTCGGAGCGTCCGTCCCCGGCGCCGCCGCGCTCCTCGCCGCGACCCGCGAGGCCGTGCTGAACGCGGCCCGGCACGCGGGCGGCGACGTCTCGGTGTACCTCGAGTCCTCCGTGCAGGGCGTCGACGTGTTCGTGCGCGACCGCGGCCCCGGCGTCGTCCTCGACGAGGTGCCCGGCGACCGCCTCGGCATCCGCGAGTCGATCATCGGCCGGATGGCGCGCGCGGGCGGCAGCGCGACCGTGCGTCCCGGGGTCGGCGGCACCGGCACCGAGGTGCATCTGCGGCTCCCCGCGGAGGTCGAGCGGTGACCCGCGTGCTGCTGGTCGACGACCACTCCATCTTCCGCTCCGGCCTTCGGGCCGACCTCGCCCCCGAGCTCGAGGTCGTCGGGGAGGCGGCCGACGTCGACTCCGCCGTCGGCCTGGTCGCCTCGCTCGCGCCCGAGGTGGTGCTGCTCGACGTGCACCTGCCGGGCGGTGCGGGCGGAGGCGGGGCCGAGGTGCTGCGGCGCAGCGCCGGGTCGTCATCGCGCTTCCTGGCGCTGAGCGTCTCGGACGCCGCGGAGGACGTGGTCGGCGTGATCCGCGCCGGCGCCCGCGGCTACATCACCAAGGCCAGCTCCGGAGCCGAGGTGAGCCGGGCCGTGCTCGCGGTGGCGGGCGGGGACGCCGTGTTCTCGCCGCGCCTGGCCGGCTTCGTGCTCGACGCCTTCGGGGCGCTGGCGGGCGAGCAGGCGGAGTCGGGGGACGAGCTCGACCGGCTCTCGGCCCGCGAGCGCGAGGTGATGCGCCTGATCGCCCGCGGCTACGCCTACAAGGAGGCGGCCGCCGAGCTCTTCATCTCGGTCAAGACGGTCGAGTCCCACGTCTCCGCCGTCCTCCGCAAGCTGCAGCTCTCCTCCCGCTACGAGCTCACCGCCTGGGCCTCCGCCCGCCGCCTGCTCTGAGGCGCGCGCGAGCAGTCAACCCCGTCCCTCCTCCCGCTCCTGCCGTCCGACACTGTCGGGACACGACAGGAAAGGACGACCCGATGGTGACCACCACCCCCCGCTCTCCCGACCCTGGCCGAGCTCCTCCGCGACTCCCGGCCCGTGTCGCAGCTCTACGTCGACCTCGCGGTCGACTCCGGGGATCCGCCGGACATCTCGCTCGAGCGCGCCACGTCCCTCGGAGACGAGCTCGCCCGCCAGGGCGCCCCCCAGGCAGACATCGAGGCCCTCACCGCTCTGCTCGAGGGGGCCGGGCGCCCCCAGGGCGGCTGCTGCCTCTTCGCGGTCGCCGTGGACGGGAGGGTCGTGCTGAACGAGGTGCTGCCGGGTCGGCCGGTCGCGCCCGAGGGCGTCTCCTACAGCCCGCTCCCCGACATCGTGCCGCTGCTGCAGCACCGGCCCGACCTGCGCGTCCTCGTCGTCGAGACCTCGCGGGACGGCGGCGAGATCCGCCTGCACCGCCTGGGCGCGCAGCGACCCGAGGCCGAGCAGGCCGTGCAGGGCCGCACCGACACCCTCCACAAGGCGCAGGCCGGCGGCTGGCGGCACGACCGGTTCCACCACCACGCGGAGGAGATCTGGCGGCACACGCAGGCCGAGCTCGCCGCCGCGGTGGACGAGCTCGTGCGCGTGCACCGGCCGCGCCTGCTGGTCGTCGCAAGGGACATCCACGCCCGGCAGCTGCTCGCGCAGCAGCTCTCGCCGAGCAGCGCCGCGATCCTGGCCGTCGAGCCCGTGAACACGCGGGCCGCCGGCAGCGAGGAGGGGGCGCTGGAGCGGTTCGTCGACGAGCAGCTCGACCGGATCCTGCTGCGCGAGAAGGAGGACGTGCTCGACGCCCTGCGCACCGGGGAGCCGCGCCGCATCGTCGAGTACTCGCTCGGCGCGATCGTCACGGCGCTGGCCTCGGCGCAGGTCGAGACGCTGGTGCTCGACCCCGGCCGGCTGCGCGAGCGCGCTCTGCTGGCGCTCGCCGCGGAGCCGTGGGTCGCGTCGGCCCCGGAGGAGGCGCTGGGCGCCGAGGTGATCGACTCCGTCGACGCCGCCCTCGCGCTGGCCCGCGCCGCCGTGCTCACGGACGCGCGCGTGCTCGTCACCGACTCCCGCACCGCTCCGGAGGGGGCCGACGTGGTGACGCTGCCGCACGACGCCGACGCCGCGGCGATCCTCCGCTGGCGCACCGGCCCGCCGGTCCCGGGGGCCTGAGCGGCGGGTCCCCGAGCGCGACAGGGCCCGCGCCCCGATCCTGCGATCGGTCCCGGGGGCCTGAGCGGCGGGTCCCCGAGCGCGACAGGGCCCGGGCCCCGATCCTCTGATCGGTCCCGGGCCCTGTCCGGCCTCACGCCTGCGGGTCGTCCTCGCCCTCGGCGGCCGCGCGGCGGCGCGCTCCGAGGCCGAGCGCGGTGGCGCCAGCGGCCAGGAGTGCGGTGGCGCCCGCGATCAGGCCGACGCTCTCGACTCCGGTCGAGGCCAGCCCGCCGCCCGAGCCGCCGACGGGCAGCGGGGTGGGCGTGCCGGTCGGCGCGGTCGTGGGCACCGGGGACGGAGCCGCGGTGGGCGCCGCGGTCGGCCCGGCGGTCGGCGCCGTGGTGGGAGTCGCCGTGGGCGCGGTGGTCGGCGGGGTCGTCGGTGCCGTGGTCGGCCCGGCGGTCGGCGTCGGAGTCGGCGCCACCACCTGCGAGGCCGGCAGGATCTGCACGATGGTCGGACGCGGTGCCGCCGCCGCCCCCGCCGCCGTGGATCCGTAGTCCGGGAAGAACGAGGTCGGCGCCTCGAAGGTGCCCTCCTCGCCCGGGTGCTGCACCGCCACGAACACGTGTTGGTCGAGGTCGTGGACGATCGGTCCGCAGGTCTCGGCGTCGCGGGGCACCGAGAGGAACTGCTCCACTCCGCCGCGCGTCGCGCCCTCGAGCGCGACCTTGAAGAGCCCGTCGTTGTAGCCGATGCCGCTCGGGGCGCCGTCGGTCGAGATCCAGAGGTTCCCGACCGAGTCGAAGGCCAGGTTGTCCGGGCACGAGATCGGTGAGACCTGGTCCGCCGGGAAGCCGGAGAAGTAGACGACGTCGCCCTGCGCCTGGTCGCCGCAGAGCATCAGCAGGTTCCAGGTGAAGGTGCGGCCGGTCTGGTCGCCGCCGTCCTCGATGATCTCGACGATGTGGCCGTCGCGGTTCTCGGTGCGCGGGTTGACCTCGGTCGCGCCCTCCTTGGCGCCCTCGGTGCCGCGGGCGGAGTTGTTGGTGCAGGCCACGTAGATCCGGCCGCTGACCAGGCTGGGCTGCACGTCCTCGCAGCGGTCCATCTTGGTCGCGCCCGCGGCGTCCGCCGCCTGGCGGGTGTGCACGAGCACCTCGGCGACGCTCATCCCGGCGATCGTCGAGGCGCCGTTCAGCACCAGGGGCAGCCACTCGCCGATGCCGTCGAAGCCGCCGTCCGAGGGGACCGCCCCGGTGCCGGTGATCTCGGCGACGGGGGAGTCGCCGGTGAAGCGGGCGACGTAGAGGTCGCCCTCCTCCAGCAGGGTCTTGTTGTGGGCGCGGTCGCCCTCGATGTAGCGCTTCGTCGAGACGAACTTGTAGAGGTAGTCGAAGCGCTCGTCGTCCCCCTGGTACGCGACCACGCGGCCGTCCGGGGCGATGATGACGTTCGCGCCCTCGTGCTTGAGCCGGCCGAGCGCCGTGTGCTTCTTCGGCGTGGAGTCGGGGTCGAAGGGGTCGAACTCCACGATCCAGCCGAAGCGGTTCGGCTCGTTCTCGTAGCCCGGGGTGCGGGCGTCGAAGCGGGGGTCGTCGAGCTCCCAGAGGCGCGAGGTCTCGGAGTCGGCGAGGCCGTAGCGCTTCTCGGCGTCGCTCGTGCCGACGGCGCGGAAGTAGCCGTTGAAGTTCTCCTCGCCCGAGAGGATCGTGCCCCACGGCGTCGTGCCCCCGGAGCAGTTGCCGAGCGTGCCGAGCACGGTGCGGCCCTCGGGGTCGGCGACCGTCTTCAGCAGGTCGGTGCCGGCGGCGGCGCCGGTCACCTCGTAGGGGGTGTCGATCAGGTAGCGGCGGTTGCGCTCGCCCCCGCGGACGTAGGCCCACGGGCGGTCGACCGCGGTGCGGACCAGCTCGACGACGCTGAGGCCGTGGGCGGCGCGGCCGACGGCGCGCACGCGCTCCGGCTCCGCCTCGAGCTGCGCGGCCGGGAACATGATGCTCTCGTTCGTGTACTCGTGGTTCACGACGAGCAGGGCGCGGAGGCGCTTCGAGCCCGGGATCTCGACGATGTCGGTGTAGTCGTTGTTGTAGCCGAACTGCGCGGCCTGGGCGGCCTCCGTCTGGTCGGCGATGTCGAAGGCGGGGCTGTCGGCGAAGAGCGGGTCGCCCCAGCGGATGATCGGCTGCCAGGCGAAGCCCTCGGGGACGGTGAACCGGTCGACCGTGTACGGCACCGGAGCGATCGGAGTGAAGGCGAGCGGCGAGCCGTCGGCCGCGGTCGCCACGGCCGCCTCGGCGGTGGGCGCTCCTCCGGCGGAGGCGACGGCGACGGTGACCGCGCCGGCCAGGCCGAGGCCGAGGGCGCTGCGGCGGGAGAGCTGCGACGAGACGATGTCGCGGAAGTAGCTGTTGTGCGACGTGTTGCAGGTCGCGGTGGAGCAGGCGTTGGCGCACTTCAGCGCGCAGGTGACGGGGCTTCGCTTGCCGCGCACGTGGCCGGCCATCGGGAGGAGGAGCGGGCGGCGGGCGGTGTCTGACATGGAGGTCCTTCGATCACGAGCAGGAGACGCGATCGAGGCAAGCAGGGGGAGGGGGCGCCGATGCCGCCGGGTGGAGGCTCCTCCCTGAACGGGACGTGAACGTTCTCACAAGAAGGTGAGGCTCACCTTCCCTCCCTGCGGCCCTCCGAGCGCGCCTCCAGGACCGCCCCGACGTTCCCCGCGATCCACTCGACGACCGGCAGCAGCCGATCCGCCAGCTCCGCTCCCAGCGGCGTCAGCCGGTACTCGACGTGCGGCGGGACGACCGGCCGCGCCTCGCGGTGCACGAAGCCGTCCTCCTCCAGGATCCGCAACGTCTGGGCGAGCATCTTCTCGCTGATCCCGCCGATCCGGCGCCGCAGAGCGCCCCAGCGCAGCGTGCCCGGAGCGAGCGCCGCGAGCACCAGGACGCCCCACTTGCTGGTGACGTGGCCGAAGACCTCGCGGCTCGGGCAGTCGGCGGAGTAGACGTCCCCGGCGAGCAGGGGGGAGTCGGCGATCGTCATGGGTGCTCCTCGGGACAGGGGTGATGACAGTACTAACGAAATAGTGGGTACTGCATTCCGGGAAGCAGGAGGAGGATGCGCCGGTTGCACCCTCCTGGCGGCGGACCCCGCCCGCCCCACCCGTCAGGAAGGACCCCTCATGACCCTCGTCGTCACCGGAGCCACCGGCCACCTCGGCCGTCTCGCCGTCGAGCACCTGCTCGCCCGCGGCACCGCCGCCTCCGACATCGTCGCCACCGGCCGCGACGCCGCGAAGCTCGAGGCGCTCGCCGCCGACCTCGGCGTCCGCACCGCCGTCGCGGACTTCGACGACCCCGCCTCGCTCGACGCCGCCTTCTCCGGCGCCGAGGCCGTCCTCCTCGTCTCGGGCTCCGAGGTCGGCAGGCGCGTCGCACAGCACACCGCCGCGATCGACGCCGCCGTCCGCGCCGGCGCGCGCCTGGTCTACACGAGCGCCCCGAAGGCGACCACGAGCGCGCTCATCCTCGCCCCCGAGCACAAGGCCACGGAGGAGGCGATCGCCGCCAGCGGCGTCCCCGCTGTCATCCTCCGCAACGGCTGGTACAACGAGAACTACCAGCAGACCGTCGCCGAGCTCGCCTCCACCGGCAGCACCCTCTCGAGCGCCGGCGAGGGCCGCGTCGCCAGCGCCGCGCGCACCGACTACGCCGAGGCCGCAGCGGTCGCCCTGACCGACCCGTCCCTGGTCGGCACCGTGCACGAGCTCTCCGGCGACACCGCCTGGAGCTTCGACGAGCTGGCCGCGATCGTCGCCGAGGTCGCCGGACGCGACGCCGCGATCAGCCACGTCTCCTCCGACGAGCACGCCCGCGTCCTCACCGGCGCCGGCGTCCCCGAGGGCGGAGTCGGCTTCGTCGTCGGCCTCGACGCGAACATCGCCGACGGCCTCCTCGGCGGGACCGACGGCTCGCTCGCCCGCCTGATCGGGCGGCCGACCACGCCGATCCGCGCGTACGTCGAGGAGCAGCTCGGGCGCTGACGCTCCGGCGTCCCCGTCGGCCACCGTCCGGCTCGCAGGAGCAGTCCGCCCCCGCGAGCCGGACGGTGGCGCGCCCGGCCCTCCCGCGGCTCCGCGCCGGGCACTCCCGTCCGCGGCTCCGCGCCGGGCACTCCCGTCCGCGGCTCCGCGCCCGCCCTCCGCGGCTCCGCGCTCGACCCGCCGCACCTCGCGCCACCGTGTCGGCGCCCCGACGTAGGCTGTCCGCCATGACCTCGACGACGCCTCGCTCCGGTATCGACCGCTCCGAACTCGACCCCGCGACGCGCCCGCAGGACGACCTCTACCGGCACGTCAACGGGCTCTGGATCGACCGCACCGAGATCCCCGCCGACAAGGCGCGCTACGGCTCCTTCCACGTCCTCCAGGAGGAGGCGGAGAAGGCCGTGCGCGACATCATCGTCGAGGCGCAGACCGCGCAGCACGGCACCGAGGAGCGACTGTTCGGCGACCTCTACGCCTCCTTCATGGACGAGGAGCGGGCCGAGGAGCTCGGCGCCGCCCCGATCGCCGACGACCTCGCCGCCGTGCAGCGGGTCGACTCGATCCCCGGCCTGCTCCGCGCGGTCGGCGCCTTCGAGCGCACCGGCGTCCCCGGGCTCTTCGGCCTCTTCGTCGACAACGACCCGGGCAGCCCCGAGCGCTACCTCGTCTTCGTCAACCAGGGCGGCCTCGGCCTGCCGGACGAGAGCTACTACCGCGAGGAGGAGTTCGCCTCCGTCCGCGAGGCCTACACGCCGTTCGTCGCGCGGATGCTGGCGCTGGCCGGCATCGACGCCGCCGAGGCCCGCGCCGAGCGCATCGTCGCCCTCGAGACCGACCTGGCCGCCGCGCACTGGGACAAGGTCCGCAGCCGCGACAGCCAGGCGACCTACAACCTCCGCTCCTGGTCCGAGGTCGAGGAGCTCGCCGCGGGCGTCGACCTCGGCGTCTGGCTCACCGCGATGGGCGCTCCGGAGGGGGCGCTCGCCGAGGTGGTCGTCCGCCAGCCGAGCTTCCTCCAGGGTCTCGCGGGCCTGCTCACCGAGGACCGGCTCCCGGCCTGGCGCGACTGGCTGTCCTGGCAGGTGATCCGCGGAGCCGCGGCCTACCTGTCCAGCGGCTTCGTCGACGCCAACTTCGACTTCTACGGCCGCACCCTCACCGGCACCCCGCAGAAGCGGGAGCGCTGGAAGCGCGCCGTCTCGCTCGTCGAGGGGTCGCTCGGCGAGGCGGTCGGCCGCACCTACGTCGCCCGCCACTTCCCCGAGACGGCGAAGGCCGCGATGGACGTGCTGGTCGCGAACCTCATCGAGGCGTACCGCCGCTCCATCGTCGACCTGGAGTGGATGAGTCCCGCCACCCGCGAGCGCGCGCTCGAGAAGCTCGCGAAGTTCACGCCCAAGATCGGCTACCCGGTGCGCTGGCGCGACTACTCCGCCCTCTCGATCGACCCGGCCGACCTGCTCGGCAACGCCCGCCGCGTGGCCGAGTTCGAGTTCGCCCGCGAGCTCGGCAAGATCGGCCGCCCGCTCGACCGCGACGAGTGGTTCATGACCCCGCAGACGATCAACGCGTACTACAACCCGGGCTTCAACGAGATCGTCTTCCCGGCCGCGATCCTGCAGTTCCCCTTCTTCGACGAGGCCCGCGACCCCGCCGCGAACTACGGAGCGATCGGCGCCGTCATCGGCCACGAGATCGGCCACGGCTTCGACGACCAGGGCTCGCGCTTCGACGGCGACGGCCGCCTCACCGACTGGTGGACCGAGGAGGACCGGGCCGCGTTCGAGGAGCGGACGAAGGCGCTCATCGCGCAGTACGACGCGCTCGCTCCCGCGACCACGCCCGGGCACCACGTGAACGGCGCCCTGACCATCGGCGAGAACATCGGCGACCTCGGCGGTCTCGGCATCGCCTGGAAGGCGTACCTGCTCTCGCTGGACGGCGAGGAGCCGCCCGTCGTGGACGACCTGACAGGCGCCGAGCGCTTCTTCCTCTCCTGGGCGCAGGCCTGGCAGCAGAAGTCCCGCGACGAGGAGACGATCCGCCTCCTCGCCATCGATCCGCACGCTCCGGCCGAGTTCCGCTGCAACCAGATCGTCCGGAACATCGACGAGTTCTACGCTACTTTTGACGTCTCCGAAGGCGACGCCCTCTGGCTCTCCCCGAGCGAGCGCGTCACCATCTGGTAGTCGCCGCCGACCACCTCCGCACCACGGACGAGGAGCCCCGGGCATCGAGAGCCGACCGATGCCGCGGGGTCGTCCGCCGATCGCGCGTCCTGCCGGCGCGTGAGGACTCAGGTCCCCCCTCCGCACGACCGCACTCCCGACCCGTAGAGGGGCCGTACCCGTGGTGATCCCCACCAGCGAGACCCGCCGTGAGAGCCGACGCAACCGCCGGGGGCGCCACAAGGGCGGCGGCGACCGCGAGAACTTCCAGCGCGGCTTCGACGCCCTCGGCCGTCTCGCGATCGACGGGGTCGTCGTCTCGGCGCGCGCCGTCGACCTGGCGACCGGCCGCACCCTGTTCGCGGTCGACGACTCCGTCTCGATGCCCACCGCCTCCCTCGGCACCGTCGTGCTGCTGATCGAGGTCGCCGCCCGGCTGGCGAACGAGCCGCAGGAGAACCTGCGCCTGGTCGACCGGACCGCGGCGGACGCGGTCTCGGGTTCCGGGCTCTGGCAGCACCTCCAGGTGCCGTCGATGCCGATCGCCGACCTCGCCGCCCTCGTCGGTGCCTCGAGCGACAACCTCGCGACCAACGTCCTGCTGCGCCGCGTCGGCCTCGACGCCGTGCGCGAGCGGGCGGAGGCGCTCGGCCTCTCCCGCACCGCCCTGCTCGACGTCGTGCGCGACGAGCGCGGCCCGGACGACGCGCCGCAGCTCTCGATCGGCTCCGCCCGCGAGCTGACCTGGCTGCTCGCCACCCTCGCGAACGGCGAGATCGTCGACGCCGCCGTGAGCTCGCGGGTGATCGGCTGGCTCTCGCTCGGCACCGACCTCTCGATGGTCGCCGCCTCGTTCGGGCTCGACCCGCTCGCGCACCGCCACCCCGACCACGGGGTCCTGCTCGTCAACGCGACCGGCACCGACGTCGGCGTCCGCGCCGAGGCGGGAGTCCTCCGCGGCCCGCGTGCCGGAGTCGCCTACGCGGTCGCCACGCAGTTCGACGACACGACCCTGCACTACCGCCTCGCGGTGCTGGAGGGCATGCGCACCCTCGGAGCCGACCTGCTCGAGTACGTGCACTGACGGCTGCCGGGGCGGATACTCCTCCGGAGCAGGCCGATCCCGCGGGGCCCCTCGGGTGCCCCGTCAAGTCCGTGACCGCCTCCGGGGGCGCGACCTAGGCTGCCCGCAGCGGCGCCGCCTCCCGGGCGCACCGCGGAGAGGGAACCATGAGCAGCTTCGGCTTCGACGCCCCCGAGGACGTCACCGACACCACCCGCCCCGACGGCGACTCCCTGCCGGTCTCGCCGGAGGACCCGGCCGAGATCGACGACCCCGAGTCGATCGACGAGGCGCTCGACCAGGGCGCCGACGCCCGCCTCGGCGACGACCAGGACCCGCCGGAGCACCCCTTCATCCCGTCGCCCAGCTGATCGACCGGCCGGGCGCCCCAGCGGCGCCCGGCCTCCTCCGATCTGGCTTCTCCTCCGAGCCGATTACTCCTTCGACCCCGGCTTCAGGCGGCTCGCGAGGCGCTTGATCGGGTGGGCGGGCTCGCGCTCCGCCGGATCCTCGACCTCGAGGCCGTAGAACGTGCCGATGTCGCCGACGAACGCCTTGCGGCGGGCCTTGTCGTACGCGCGGATCTCGCGTCGGAAGGCGATCACCGTCGCGACGCACATCAGGATCATCACGGCGCTGAACGGCAGGGCCGAGAGGATCGCCGCGGTCTGCAGGGCGTCGAGGCCGCCGGCGATCAGGAGCGACAGGGCGAGCAGCGCGGTCGCGACGGCGAAGAACACGCGGATGCGGTTGCGCGGCTCCGGCTCGCCGCCGGTCGCGATCATCGACATCACGAGCGCTCCGGAGTCGGCGGAGGTCACGAAGAAGACGCCGATCAGGAGGATCGCGCCGATCGTCAGCACCGAGCCCGCGGGCAGTCCCTGCAGCATCGAGAAGAGCGCCAGGTTGGTGTCGACCGAGCCGTCGGCGCCGACGAGGCCGCCGTCGCCGTAGAGCTCCCGGTAGATGGCCGTGCCGCCGAGGACGCTGAACCAGAGGAAGGTCATGATCGTCGGCACGAGCAGCACGCCGCCGACGAACTCGCGGACCGTCCGGCCCTTCGAGACGCGGGCGATGAAGATGCCGACGAACGGCGCCCACGACATCCACCAGCCCCAGTAGAACGTGGTCCACGAGGCCTGCCACTGCTCGCCCTCGCGCCCGGCGTAGGCGCTGACCGTGAAGGTCAGGCCGATGAAGTTCTGCAGGTAGTTGCCGAGCGACTGCACGAACTCGCGGAGGAGGAACTGGGTCGGGCCGGCGACGAGCGCGAAGACGAGGAGCGCGGCGGCGAGCAGCAGGTTGCCGGTCGAGAGCCACTTCATGCCCTTGCCCACGCCCGAGATCAGCGAGAAGACGGTCAGGCCCGTGACCACGGCGATGACCACGATCTGCACGGTGAGCGACGACTCCACGATGCCGCTCGCCTCCAGTCCCGCTGAGATCTGGGTGACGCCCAGGCCGAGCGAGGTCGCGACTCCGAACATGGTGCCGACCAGGGCGACCACGTCGATCGCGTTGCCCCAGCCGCCGCGGACCCGGCGGCCCAGCAGCGGCTCCAGCGCCCAGCGGATCGACACCGGCCGCTTGCGGCGGTGGATCGCGTACGCGAGGGCGAGGCCGACCACCACGTAGATGGACCAGGCGTGGACGCCCCAGTGCAGGTAGGTCTGCGAGATCGCGCTCTGCGCGAGCTGCGTCTCGGTGCCGGTGACGCCCGGGCGCGGAGTGGCGAAGTGGGTGAGCGGCTCCGCGACGCCGTAGAAGACGAGGCCGATGCCCATGCCGGCGGCGAAGAGGAGCGAGATCCAGGCGAGCATCGAGAACTCGGGCTCGTCGTCGTCGGCGCCGAGCTTGATGTCGCCGAAGCGGCTCACGCCCATCCAGATGGCGAAGGCCACGAAGACCGCGGCGATCAGCACGTAGTACCAGCTGAACGTGTTGACGACGGTGGTCTGCAGCGTCGAGAACACGGAGGTCGCGGCGTCGGGCGCGAGGATCGCGAAGGCCGCGATCGACAGCGTCAGGACGGCGGCGGGCCAGAAGACCCACCGCGCGAGGCTGTGCGGAGGGGCGGTCGTGCCCGCGGTGGCGGGGGCGGTGTCCGGGGAGGACGGGTGCTCGGACATGGGGTCCTCTCGTCGGCGGCAACCGTCCACGGTACACGGGGGCCCGTCGGCGGCCCCGGCCGGGGGAGCCGGGCTGGCATGATCCGGCCCCGGTGCGGGAGGCTGGACCCGTGCAGTTCAGAGTCTTCACCGAACCCCAGCAGGGCGCGAGCTACGAGGACCTCCTCGCCGTCGCGCAGGCCGCCGAGAGCCTCGGCTACGACGGCTTCTTCCGCTCCGACCACTACCTCCGGATGGGAGACGGCGACCCCGGTGTTGGCCCGTCCGACGCGTGGACGACGCTCGCCGGCCTCGCCCGCGAGACCGAGCGGATCGCGCTCGGCACCCTCGTCTCCTCCGTCACCTACCGGCCGCCGGGGATCCTCGCGATCCAGGTCGCCCAGGTCGACGCGATGTCCGGGGGCCGTGCCGAGCTCGGCCTCGGCACCGGCTGGTTCGAGCAGGAGCACGCCGCGTACGGCATCCCCTTCCCTCCGCGCCGCTTCGACCTCCTCGAGGAGCAGCTCGAGATCGTGACCGGCCTGTGGTCGACGCCGGTCGGCGAGCGCTACTCCTTCGCCGGCGAGCACTACACGCTGACCGACTCCCCGGCCCTGCCCAAGCCCGCCCGCCTGCCGCTGCCGGTGATCGTCGGTGGCGGCGGCCCCAAGCGGACCCCGGCGCTCGCGGCGCGGTTCGCGAGCGAGTTCAACCTGCCCTTCCCCGAGTTCGACGCGATCCCGGGGGCCTTCGAGCGCGTCGACGAGGCGTGCCGGGCGATCGGGCGCGAGCCCTCGTCGCTCGTGCACTCGGTCGCGCTGATCGCGGTCGGCGGAGGCGACGAGGCGGAGTTCACGCGCCGTGCCGCGGCGATCGGCCGCGAGCCCGCCGAGCTGCGCGAGCACGGAGTGGCCGGCGGCGTCGACGAGGCGGTCGACCGCCTCGAGTCCCTCCGCGAGGCCGGCTGCGAGCGCGTCTACCTGCAGTTCATGGACCTGCAGGACCTCGACCACCTCGACTTCTTCGCCCGGGAGGTCCTGCCGCGCCTGTCGGCGTAGCGGGCGCCGCTGCTGCAGCCGAATCAGCGACGACTCCTGGCTTCTCGCGGTCCCCGTCCTCGTGCCCCCGCGCCGAGTGCGACGACTCCTGGGCACTCGCGGGCTGCGGGCGGCGCGCTCCGGGCCGCACGCCCGGGCGTCCGCCCGCGCCGCGGCCTACGCTGGAGGGATGGCGGACACGATCGAGCGCGCGGACGAGCGCCTGGCGACCCGCTCGGCGGCCGAGGTCCCGTGGATCGTGCTGGTCTGGGACGATCCGGTCAACCTGATGTCGTACGTCTCGTACGTCTTCCGCAGCTACTTCGGCTTCGGCCGGGCCGAGGCGGAGCGGCTGATGCTGCAGGTGCACACCGAGGGGCGCGCGGTCGTCGCGACCGGCAACCGCGAGGAGATGGAGCGGCACGTGGAGGCGATGCACGGCTACGGCCTGTGGGCGACGCTGCAGAAGGCCGACGCGTGAGCGCCCCGCTGCGCCCTACCGCCGCGGAGACCGGAGAGCACCCCGCTCGCGGCATCCGAGGACTCGGCTGATGCGCGCGTTCCGCCGCGACTCCTCCGGAGCGGCCGTCGCCCGTTTCGACCGCGAGGAGGCCGGGATCCTCCGCCATCTGGCCGGCGAGATGCTCGAGCTGCTCGATCGCGGGGCGTCCTCGGAGGAGGCCCGCTCGGATCCGGCGCTCGCGCGCCTCCTGCCCGACGCCTACCGCGACGACGCCGAGGCGGCCGACGAGTTCCGCCGCTTCACCGCTCCGGACCTCGCCGCCCGCAAGATGGACGACGCCCGCGCCGTCACGGCGGCCCTCGACGCCGGCGACGGCACGAGTCACGGCCGGATCTTCGAGGGGCTGGGCGAGGTCGCGGTCCGTCTCGAGGAGCCGCAGGCGATCGCCTGGCTCCGCGCACTGACCGACATGCGGCTCGCTCTGGCCGTGCGGCTCGGCATCGACGACACCGACGACGTCGTCCCGGAGGAGGGGAGCGCGGCCGCGATCCGCAGCGTCTACGACTGGCTGGGCGGCGTGCAGGACGGACTCGTCCGCGCCGTCGACGTGTGATCCACTCGTCCCTCCAGCGATTCCACAGCTGTGGACAACCCTGTGGAAAGGTGTGGAGAACCGGCTCCGGGAGCACCTCCGAACGGCGGAGCGCCGGGCGCGGGGGTGTGGAAACGCGTAGCGTCCACCCTGTGAACACTCCGAGCACCGCCGACGCCCAGCGCACCGCCGATGACATCCAGGACTCGCGGGCGGTGCGGACCCTCGCCCGCGGCGGCTTCGCGGCGAACGGCCTCGTCCACCTCCTGATCGGAGTGATCGCCCTCGGCGTGGCCCGCGGCGGCGGAGGCGAGGCCGACCAGAGCGGTGCTCTCGGCGCCCTCGCGGCGCAGCCCGGCGGTCTGGTGATCCTCTGGATCTGCACGGTCGGCCTCTTCGGCCTGGCGCTCTGGGGGCTGCTCGAGGCGTTCCTCGTCCGCCCGCGCGAGAGCGCCCTGAAGACCTGGGGCAGCCGGCTGAAGGAGGCGGGCAAGGCCGTCGTCTACGGCGCCCTCGGCGTGACGGCGCTGAAGTTCGCGACGGGCGGCGGGTCGAGCTCGTCCGAGTCGTCCGAGAGCGCGAGCGCGCAGGTGCTCTCGGCGCCGGGCGGAGTCGTGCTGCTCGTGATCGCGGGACTGGCCGTCCTCGCGGTCGGCGGCGTCTTCGTGTACCGCGGAGCGAGCAGGAAGTTCCTCGAGAACGTCGCGGAGCCGGGCGGTACGGCGGGCACCGTCGTCACCGTGCTCGGCGTCGCCGGCTACGTCGCCAAGGGCGTGGTCCTCGGCGCTCTCGGCGTGCTGCTGATCGTCGCCGCCGTCACCCATGATCCGGAGCAGGCGGGCGGGCTCGACGAGGCGCTGAAGTCGCTCGTGGAGCTGCCGGCGGGCGTGTTCCTCCTCGGCTTCGTCGCCGTCGGGCTCATCGCCTACGGGCTCTTCTGCTTCGCCCGCGCGCGCTGGCCGCGCCTGTGATGCCGGGTGGCGGATCCGCTCCATACCTGTCACCCCCCTTCCGCGCAACTGGTCCCGCCGTCCCGGAGTCGGTGACACGCTGAGGCCTGTGAGTGCTGGAGGCGAGGACGTGACCGGAGGACGGGTGCGTCCGCCGCTGACGCAGGACGCCGCCCGTCTGCTGGCCCGCTCCGCCACGGGGGACGCCTCCGCTCTGGGAGAGCTCGTCGACCGCTTCGGCGGCCTCGTCTCGGCGTGCGTCGGCACGGTCCAGGCCGACCCGGCCGGCCGCGACCGGCTCTGCACCGACGTCTTCACCGCCGTGTGGCGCCGCTCCCGCGAGGGCGCCCGCTCGCCGGAGCCCGTGCTCTGGGTGCTCGAGGTCCTCTGCGAGACCCTCGGGTCCGCGCACGAGCTCGCCCGGCGTCCGCTCGGCAGCGGCCTTCTCGCCCTCGACTGCCCGGACCGCGAGCTCCTGCTGCTGGCTGCGGCCGGCGGCTTCTCGCAGGCCGAGATCTCGGCGCTGACCGGGATCGACGAGTTCCGGCTGCGCTCGATCCTCCGGAACGCGCTCGAGACGCTCCAGGGCCGCGACAGCGATCTTCTGACGGCCTGACCGCCGGAGCCGTCGCGGGAGTAAAGTTGAGTCCGTCGAACTCAACTTTCGAGCCACGGAGGAGACCACCATCATGCAGGCCGGTCGGATGCCCCAGCAGGACGAGAAGTCCGCACTCGAGCAGTACGGCGTCAACCTGACCGCCATCGCGGCGAGCGGCAAGCTCGACCCGGTCATCGGGAGGGACGCCGAGATCCGGCGCGTCAGCCAGGTGCTCACGCGCCGCACCAAGAACAACCCCGTCCTCATCGGCGAGCCCGGCGTCGGCAAGACCGCCGTCGTCGAGGGGCTCGCCCAGCGGATCGTCGCGGGCGACGTCGCCGAGAGCCTCAAGGGCAAGCAGCTCGTCAGCCTCGACCTCTCGGCCCTGATCGCCGGAGCGAAGTACCGCGGCGAGTTCGAGGAGCGGCTGAAGGCCGTGCTCCAGGAGATCGAGGAGTCCGACGGCCGGATCATCACCTTCATCGACGAGCTGCACACGCTGATGGGCGCGGGCGGCGGCGAGGGATCGGTGGCGGCCGCGAACATGCTCAAGCCCATGCTGGCGCGCGGCGAGCTGCGGATGATCGGCGCGACGACGCTCGATGAGTACCGCCAGTACATCGAGAAGGACGCCGCTCTCGAGCGCCGCTTCCAGCAGGTCTTCGTCGGCGAGCCGACCGTCGAGGACACCGTGGCGATCCTCCGCGGGCTGAAGGAGCGCTACGAGGCGCACCACAAGGTGGCGATCGCCGACTCCGCCCTGGTCGCCGCCGCGTCGCTCTCGAACCGCTACATCACCTCCCGCCAGCTGCCGGACAAGGCGATCGACCTGATCGACGAGGCCGCGTCGCGGCTGCGCATGGAGATCGACTCCGCTCCCGTCGAGATCGACGAGCTGCGCCGCTCCGTGGACCGGCTGAGGCTCGAGGAGCTGGCGCTGAAGAAGGAGAAGGACGAGGCCTCGAAGGCACGGCTGGAGAAGCTGCGCGAGGACCTGGCCCGCCGCGGCGCCCAGCTCGAGGAGCTGCAGGAGCGCTGGGAGCGCGAGCGCGCCTCCCTCAACCGCGTCGGCGAGCTCAAGAACCGGCTCGACGCCCTGCGGATCGCCGCCGAGCGCGCGCAGCGCGAGGGGAAGCTCGAGCGCGCGTCGAAGCTGCTCTACGGTGACATCCCGGTGATCGAGCGCGAGCTCGCGGCCGCCGAGGCGGAGGAGGAGCCGGCCGAGGGCCGCATGGTGAACGAGCAGGTGACGGCCGACGACATCGCCGCGGTGATCGCCGCCTGGACGGGGATCCCCGTCGGGCGCCTCCTGCAGGGCGAGACCGAGAAGCTGCTGCACCTCGAGACCGAGCTGCACCGCCGACTGATCGGCCAGGACGAGGCGGTGTCGGCCGTCGCGGACGCGGTGCGCCGCACCCGCGCGGGCATCTCCGACCCCGACCGGCCGACCGGCTCCTTCCTCTTCCTCGGGCCGACCGGCGTCGGCAAGACCGAGCTGGCGAAGGCGCTCGCCGACCACCTCTTCGACGACGAGAAGGCGATGGTCCGCATCGATATGTCGGAGTACGGCGAGAAGTTCGCCGTCTCGCGGCTGGTCGGCGCCCCTCCCGGCTACATCGGCTACGAGCAGGGCGGCCAGCTCACGGAGGCGGTCCGCCGCCGCCCGTACTCGGTGGTGCTCCTCGACGAGATCGAGAAGGCGCACCCCGAGGTGTTCGACGTCCTGCTCCAGGTGCTCGACGACGGCCGGCTCACCGACGGCCAGGGGCGGACGGTCGACTTCCGCAACACGATCCTCATCCTCACCTCCAACCTGGGGTCGCAGTTCCTCGTGGACCCGGCGCTGTCACGGCCGCAGAAGGAGGAGGCGGTCCAGCAGATGGTGCGCCAGGCCTTCAAGCCCGAGTTCGTGAACCGGCTCGACGACATCGTGATCTTCGACGCGCTCGACCGCACCGAGCTCGGCGAGATCGTGTCGCTGTACGTCGACCGGCTGTCGAGGAGGCTCTCGGAGCGACGGCTCGACCTGGCGGTGACGCCCGCGGCCCGCGGGTGGCTGGCCGAGCGCGGTTACGACCCGCAGTACGGCGCGCGGCCGCTGCGCCGGCTGATGCAGCGGGCGATCGACGACCAGCTGGCCACGGCGCTGCTCGGCGGCACGGTGCGCGACGGGGACGTGGTGCTGGTGGACGTGGCGCCGGACGGCGAGAGCCTGTCGGTGACGGCCGGGATGCCCGCGTCGGACTGACCGGGGTGCTCGACCCCTGTCGCGAGTCCGCAGAGGTCGCGGTGGTCGCGGTCGACGCCGACGTCTAGGGGGACGGGAAGGAGCGCGCCGGCGGTGACGGGAGGTCCCTCCACAGGGCGCTCGCGGGCGGTACTCGTCCACAGTGGCGGGATCCGCGGGCGGCGCGTCCGGCGGGCTCCGTATCGTCGGCGGCATGTCCTTCGAAACGCCCGGCCCCCGCATGGCCGACCTCCCTCCCGAGGAGCGGCCGAGGGAGCGCCTCCGCGCCTACGGACCGGAGGCGCTCACCGACGCCGAGACCCTCGCCGTGCTCATCGGGGCCGGCGTCCGCGGCGCCAACGCGACCGTCGTCGCGCAGCGCCTCCTCGCGCGCTTCGGCGGCATCGACGCCGTCGCCCGGGCCGGGGTGGGTGATCTGATGCGGCACCGCGGAGTCGGCGAGGTCGCCGCCTGCCGCCTGGTCGCCTCCTTCGAGCTGCGGCGGAGGATGAACCGCGCCTCGCGCGCCGCCCGCGTCTCAGACGCCGCCGGCCTGGCCGGGCTCGTCGCTCCGCTGCTGGCCGCCCGGCCGGTCGAGACCGTGCTGGCGGTGGCGCTCGCCGAATCCGGAGCCGTCCGCGACGTCCTGACGCTGGCCGACGGAGCCCCGGCGCACGCCGAGATCCCCGTCGCCGCCGTGCTCGCCGAGGTGCTGGCGCGCGGCGCGGCGGGCATCGGCCTGGCGCACAGCCACGCGGGCGAGGCCGTGGTGCTCCCCTCCGACCGTGCGGCGACGCGGGCGATCGCCGACGGGGCAGAGGCGTGCGGCCTGCGGTTCCTCGCGCACGTCGTGATCGGGCGCGACGGCTGGGCGGAGGCGCAGCCGTGACGCGGCGCAGGGCTGCTGCGGGGCCCCTCCGTTCCGGCAGGACGCCTCCCGCCCGGCGCCGGACCGCCCCCGGCCGCGCCTCGGCTCTCCACCTGGGCCGCGTCGGCGCGCGTTCGTGCAAGCCCCCGCCTCTCCGGCGCCCGCGGCCGGTCGCGGGCGTACCGTGGACGCCGACCCCATCCCCCTCCCGACCAGGAGCACCCATGCGAGCAACACTCATCCACGGCGAGCGCGACATCCGACTCGAGGAGGTCCCCGACCCGCAGCTCTCGACGGGGCGCGACGCGATCGTCCGCGTCACCGCGGCCTGCGTCTGCGGCTCGGACCTCTGGCCCTACCGCGGCGTCACGCCCACCAAGGAGGCGCACCGCATCGGCCACGAGTTCGTCGGCGTCGTCGAGGAGATCGGCGACGACGTGCACGACGTCGCGGTCGGCGACTTCGTGATCGCCCCGTTCTACGTCTGCGACGGCACCTGCGCGAACTGCGCGAACGGCGTCTCCACCTCGTGCCTCACCGGCGGCTGGTGGGGCGCCGAGGTCCGCGGGGAGGGCTTCGCGGACGGCGCCCAGGGAGAGAAGGTGCGCGTGCCCCTCGCCGACGGCACGCTCTTCCGCGTGGGCATCGACCCGGACCCGGCGCTCATCCCCAGCCTGCTCACCCTCGCCGACGTGATGGGGACCGGCCACCACGCCGCGGTCTCGGCCGGCGTCACCGCGGGCTCGACCGTCGCGGTCGTCGGCGACGGCGCGGTCGGCCTCTGCGCCGTCCTGGCGGCCAAGCGCCTCGGCGCGACCACGATCATCGCGATGTCGCGGCACGAGTCGCGGCAGAACCTCGCCCGCCGCTTCGGGGCGACCCACATCGTCGAGACCCGCGGCGACGAGGGCGTCGCGCGCGTCCGCGAGCTGACCGGCGGGATCGGCGCCGACTGCGTGCTCGAGTGCGTCGGCACCAAGGAGTCGATGCAGCAGGCCCTCGACTCCGCCCGCCCCGGCGGCATGGTCGGCTACGTCGGCGTCCCCAACGGAGGCCCCGAGCTGCCCGTCCGCCAGATGTTCGGCTCGAACGTGGGCGTCAACGGCGGAGTCGCGCCGGTCCGCGGCTACATGGCCGAGCTGCTGCCCGACGTGCTCAGCGGCGCGATCGAGCCCGGTCTGGTCTTCGACCTCGAGCTGCCCCTCGAGGAGATCGCCGAGGCGTACGCCGCCATGGACGAGCGCCGCGCGATCAAGACCCTCGTGCGTCCGTAGTCCCGCCGAGGGGCGCCGGCACGGTCGCGAGGAGTAGCCTCCCGCGCATGACCGCGTCAGCCCGCACCGCCGCGACGGCGCCCCTCTTCCACCCCGACCTCGCGCTCGGCCGCTTCCTCCCGCCGATCGTCCTCGGCCCGCGACTGCTGCGCCTCGCCACGCGACGCGCCGCCGAGGGAGGCGAGGCTCCGCCTGACATCGTGGTCGACGACGTCGAGATCCCCGTCGCCGGAGCCGCTCCCGTCCGGGCCCGCAGCTATCGGCCGCGCATCCTCCGCGGTACCGCTCCCGCGCTCCTCTGGGTGCACGGCGGCGGCATGGTGCTCGGCAGCCACCTCCAGGACGAGGCGTCCTGCATCGACTTCGCCCGCACCCTGGGCATCACGGTCGTCTCCGTCGACTACCGCCTCGCGCCCGCGCATCCGGCCCCGGCTGCCGTCGAGGACGTGCTGGCCGCGTTCGACTGGCTCGTCGAGCACGCGCAGGAGCGCGGCGTCGACCCGGCGCGCATCGCCGTCGGAGGCGCGAGCGCGGGCGGCGGCATCGCCGCGGGTGCGACCCTCCTCGCCCACGACCGCGGAGGAGCGCAGCCCGCGTTCCAGCTGCTCGTCTACCCGATGCTCGACGACCGCACCGTCACCCGGCCCGGTCCTCCTCCGCGCGGAGTCCGCGTCTGGACCCCGGGCAGCAACCGCTTCGGCTGGACCGCCTACCTCGCCGGCGAGCCCGGCGGCCCCGGCGTCACGGCCTACGCCGCCCCCGCCCGCCGCGACGACCTCACGGGCCTGCCGCCGGCCTGGATCGGCGTCGGCGGCCTCGACCTCTTCCACGACGAGGACGTCCGCTACGCCGAGCGCCTGCGCGCGGCCGGAGTGCCGTGCGGGCTCGAGATCGTGGAGGGCGCCTTCCACGGCTTCGACGCCCTGTTCCGCCGGACCGGCGTGGCGAAGCGCTTTTGGGCGGCGCAGGCCGCGGCGCTCGGCGAGGCCCTCCTCGCCTGACCTCCGCGTCGACGCGCCGGGCCGATTCCGTCTCCGGCGCTCGGCACTGCGAGGCTGAGGGGCGACGGCCGCCGCCGCCCGCGCGTCATTTGTGCCGTGCCTGCCGCGCATCCCTCTCCGCCCGCCGCCCCGCCCCGCCCCGTCTCCCGGAGGACCCATGGACATCGACCGCCTCGCCACCCGCTACGAGATCGCCCTGCCCGCCTGGATCGGCGACGCCCTCCGCGACGTCCCCGAGGTCCTCCCGAGCCTCGAGGACCGGATGGCCCTCGTGCACGCGCTCGCCGACCGTAACTTCCGCGAGGGGAACGGCGGCCCGTTCGCGGCGATCGTCGTCGAGCGCGACTCCGGTCGTCTCGTCTCGGTCGGAGTGAACGTCGTCCTCGGCAGCGGGGTCTCGTCCGGCCACGCCGAGGTGACGGCGCTCGGTCTCGCGCAGACCGCGCTCGGCACCTGGGACCTCGGCGGCGAGGGCCTCCCCGCGCACGACCTGGTCGTCAACTGGCGCCCGTGCGTGCAGTGCTACGGAGCGACGATGTGGTCGGGGGTGCGCCGCCTGGTCGTCGCGGGCTCCGGCCCCGAGCTCGAGGAGATCAGCACCTTCGACGAGGGGCCGATGCGCGAGGACTGGGCCGCGCAGTTCGAGGCCCGCGGCATCGAGGTCGTCGACGGCGTGCTCCGCGACGAGGCCCTCGACGTGTTCCGCGCCTACCGCGCCTCCGTCGACTCCGGCGAGGTGCTCGTCTACAACGCCCGCGCCGACTCCTGATACCGCGGCGGGTCCGGTCCTCGCATCGGTTCCGCGCCGGACGCACGGGAGCCCCGCCTCAGCGGGGCCCCGTGCGGTCCTGAGCTGCCGGCCGCTGGCAGCGGTCAGCGGCGGCTCAGCGCCACCAGTCGTCGAACATCGACAGCGGCACCTGGCGCTTGTGCTCGGTCGCGGCGTACCGCGCCTCGATGGCCTCGGCGACGGCCCGGTCGACCTCGCCGCCCTCGAGGTACGTGTCGAGGTCGGCGTAGGTGAGCCCGAGGTTCGTCTCGTCGGTCTGGCCGGGGTTGTCGTCGAGCAGATCCGCCGTCGGCGCCTTCTCGTAGAGCCGGGCCGGTGCGTCCAGGTGCTCGAGGAGCGAGCGCCCCTGCCGCTTGGTGAGGCCGGTGAGCGGGAGGACGTCGGCGCCGCCGTCGCCGTACTTCGTGAAGAAGCCGGTGACCGCCTCGGCCGCGTGGTCGGTCCCGACGACGAGCATCCCGGCCTGGCCGGCGATCGCGTACTGCGCGATCATCCGCATCCGCGCCTTCACGTTGCCCTTCACGAAGTCGCTGATCGGCTCGTCGACCGCGTCGCCGAATGCTGCGGCCACGCCGGCGACGCCCTGGTGGATGTCGAAGACGACCTGGCGGTCCGGGCGGATGAACGTGAGGGCGAGCTGGGCGTCCTCCTCGTCGGCCTGCACCTTGTACGGCAGGCGGACCGCGATGAAGGAGGCGTCGCCGCCGCTCGCGCGGACCTGCTCGACCGCGAGCTGGCAGAGGCGCCCGGCGAGGCTCGAGTCCTGGCCGCCGCTGATGCCGAGGACGAGGCCCTTCGCGCCGGTGCTGCGGAGGTAGTCGGCGAGGAATCCGCTGCGCCGTTCGACCTCGACGGCCGGATCGACGGCGGGGGAGACGTGGAGCTCGGAGATGATCTGCTGTTGGACGTCGCGCACGGCTTCACGCTACTCCGGATGCTCCCCGGCGGCCCCTCCTCGCCGCGGACGCGCAGGCTCCCGACGCCTCCCCGAAACAGGGTCCGCCCGTCTCGTCCGACTGGCGCGGCGCCTACCCGCGCTCGGCGACGATGCGGGCGATGCGAGCCGGGACGGTGTCGTCCTGGAGGCTCGTCACGTCTCCGAGCGGGCGGCCGTCGCGGATGTCGCCGAGCAGCCGCCGCATGATCTTGCCGGAGCGGGTCTTGGGCAGATCCGGCACCACCACCACGTCGCGCGGCTTGGCGATCGGACCGATCGCGACCGCCACGTGGTCGCGCAGGAGCGCCGAGAGCGTCGAGCCGAGCGCGGCCCAGTAGGCCGGGTCCTCCTCGGCGCGGTCGACGGCCTCGTCGGAGGGGATGACGAACGCCGCGATGGCCTGGCCGGTCGTCGCGTCGGCGACTCCGACGACTCCGGCCTCGCCGACGGCCGGATGGGCGACGAGTGCCGACTCGATCTCGATCGTGGACAGGCGGTGCCCGGAGACGTTGATGACGTCGTCGACGCGGCCCAGCACCCAGACGTCGCCGTCGGCGTCGTACTTCGCGCCGTCCCCGGAGAAGAACCACCCCTGGGACGCGTAGCGGGCCCAGTAGGAGTCGCGGTACCGCTCCGGGTCGCCCCACACGGTGCGGGCGAGCGCCGGCCCGGTCCGGTCGACCACGAGGTAGCCGCCGGAGCCGTTCGGCACCCGCTCGCCGTGCTCGTCCACCACGAGGACGCCGAGCCCGGGCAGGGCTCCGAGCGACGAGCCCGGCTTGAGGGTCGAGACGCCCGGCAGCGGGCACATCACCGCGGCGCCGGTCTCGGACTGCCACCAGGTGTCGACGATCGGGCAGCGTCCGCCGCCGATCGCCTCGTGGAACCAGACCCAGGCCTCGGGGTTGATGGACTCGCCGACGGTGCCGAGCAGGCGCAGGCTCGACAGGTCGTACCGGGCGGGCACGCCCTCGGGGAACCAGGTCATCAGCGTTCGGATCAGCGTCGGCGCCGTGTAGTAGACGGTCACCCCGTACCGCTCGATGATCTCGAAGTGCCGGGCGGTGTGCGGGGTGCTCGGGGTGCCCTCGTAGATCACCTGGGTGAGCCCGTTCGAGAGCGGTCCGTAGATCTCGTAGGTGTGCGCGGTGACCCAGGCGAGGTCGGCGGTGCACCAGTGCACGTCGTCCGGCTTCGCGTCGAACACGGCCCAGTGCGTCCAGGAGGCCTGCGTGAGGTAGCCGCCGCTGGTGTGCACCAGCCCCTTGGGCTTCCCGGTCGTGCCGGAGGTGTAGATGATGAACAGCGGCGTCTCGGAGTCGAAGGCCTCGGCCTCGTGGACGTCGCTCTGCGCATCGACCAGCTCGTGCCACCAGACGTCGCGGCCCGGGGTCCACGGGACGTCGGTCTCATCGGTGCGGCGGACGACGAGGACGTGCTCGATCGACGCGACGCCCTCGACCGCCCGGTCGGCGCTCGCCTTGACCGGCACCGCCGCTCCGCGCCGGAACTGCCCGTCCGTGGTGACCAGGAGCTTCGCGCCGGTGTCCTCCACGCGGAACCGCACCGCCTCGGCGGAGAAGCCGCCGAAGACGAGCGAGTGGATCGCTCCGATCCGCGCGATCGCGAGCGTGATGACGATGGTCTCGGGGATCACCGGGAGATAGACGACGACGCGGTCGCCCTTCCCGATCCCGAGCGCGGTCAGCGCGTTCGCGGCGCGGGAGACCTCGCGCTGGAGCTCGGCGTAGGTGATCGACCGCCGGTCGCCGCGCTCGCCCTCGAAGTGGAGGGCGGTCTTCCCGCCGCGTCCCGCGTCCACGTGGCGGTCGACGCAGTTGACGGCCACGTTCAGCCGTCCGCCCTCGAACCAGGTCGTGCGCGGCACCGAAAGCGAGCCGTCGGGCAGCGGAGCGGCAGGCTCCCAGCTGTGGGCGGTGTGCCACGGCTCCGCCCACTCCAGGCGGCGGGCCGCCTCCTCCCAGAACGCGATCGGATCGGCGGCGGCTCGCGAGTACTCCTCCGCGCCCGCGTTCGCCTGGGCGGCGAAGGCCGCGGGCGGGGGGAACCGGCGGTGCTCGTCGAGCAGGTTGGCGATCGTCCCGCTCACGCTCGGAGCTCCCTCCCCGGCGCTCACGCCCACTTCCTCACGGCGTAGCGCTGGAACACGCCGACGACGGCATCGGTGAGCTTGCCCAGCACGGCCAGCAGGACGATCGCCAGGAACACCCGGTCGATCCGGCCGTTGTTCTGGCTGTCGATGAGGCGGAAGCCCAGGCCCATCGAGGACGCGATGAGCTCGGAGGCGACCAGGAACAGCCACGACTGGGCGAGCGCGAGGCGCAGCCCGGAGATCACGGAGGGGATCACCGCGGGCAGCTGCACCGTCGTGAAGAGCCGGACGCCCGAGAGCCCGAAGGCGCGGCCGGCCTCGACGAGGTGCCGGTCGACATGGCCGAGCGCCGTGGCCACCGTGGTGAAGACGGGGAAGAACGCGCCGATCGTGATCAGGGTGATCTTCGACTCCTCGCCGATGCCCATCCAGAGCAGCAGCAGCGGGACCCAGGCCAGCGACGGGACCGCCCGGATCGCGCCGAGGGTCGGGCCGAGGACGACCTCCCAGACGCGGGAGAGCCCGAAGAGCGCGCCGACCACGAGCCCGAGCGCCGAGCCGAGCGCGAACCCGATGAGCACGCGCTGCGTCGAGATGGCGACGTCCCGGCCGAGGTCGCCGCGCTGGGCGAGGTCGACGCCGGCCGCCCAGACCATCGCGGGCGAGGGGAAGACCGCCACCGAGACCATCCCGGTCGTCGTCGCGATCTGCCAGGCGGCGAGCAGCAGCACGGGCAGGATCGCGCCTCCCGCGACCACGAACCACCGTCGCGTGGTGAGCGGATGGGAGCGGTCCTCGCGGAGGCGGCGCTGGGAGGCCGCGACCGACGGGCCCGCCGTCACGAGTCCGGGCTCACCCGGCATCGGCGCGGACAGCGCGCTCCGCCGCAGCACATCGGCGTCGGTCGCGGTGTCGTCGTCGCGGATCGTCATCGTCGGTCTCCTCGGATCACGGGGTCGGGGGCGGAGGGCCGGACCCTCAGGCGCCGATGGCGCTCGGGTCGGCCGCCGAGGCGTAGGTGTCGTCGAGCAGCGAGTCGAGCGCGTCGTCGACCTGCTGCTGCGAGGCGACGTCGCCGTTCTCGACGAAGATCGGGCCGATCACGGCGAGCACGTCGGTCTGCGCGGAGCCGGGGACGTTGTCGACGTCGAGGTTGCTGCGCTCGGTGATGACCGTCGTCGCCACCGCCACGTCGAGGCCGGCGACGGAGGCGAGGATGCTCGCCGTCTCGTCCTGGTTCTCGAGCGCCCAGGCGCGGGCGTGCTCGTACGCGTTCACGACGGTCTGCGCGAGGTCCGGCTTCTCGGCGAGGAAGCTCTCGGTCGCGTTGAGCAGGCCGTAGGAGTTGAAGTCGACGTTGCGGTAGAGCAGGGTCGCCCCGGCCGCCTCGGCGCCGGCCATGATCGGGTCCAGGCCCGCCCAGGCGTCGACGGAGCCGTTCTGCAGCGCCGCCCAGCCGTCGGCGTGCTGCAGGTTCTGCACCGTCACGTCGCCGATACCCAGGCCGGCGGCCTCGAGCGCCTGCACCAGGAAGAAGTACGGGTCGGTGCCCTTGGTGGCCGCGATCTGCTTGCCCTTGAGCTGCTCGACCGACGTGATCGCCGAGCCGGCGGGGACGACGAGGGCCGACCACTCCGGCTGCGAGAAGATGTCGATCGTCCTGATCGGCGAGCCGTTCGAGCGGGCGAGCAGTGCGGCCGAGCCGGCGGTGGAGCCGACGTCGATCGCTCCGGCGCGCAGGGCCTCGTTGGCCTTGTTGGAGCCGGCCGACTGCACCCAGGCGACGGTGACCTGCTGCTCGGCGAGGGCGGCCTCGAGCCAGCCCTTCTCCTTGATGACCAGGCTCAGCGGGTTGTACGTCGCGAAGTCGAGCGTGAGCGTGCCGCCCTGAGTTCCTCCGGAGGCGGCGTCGGCGGTCGCGGCCGCCGCTCCTCCTCCGCCCTCGCCCTGCACGCAGCCCGCGAGGAGCGGGACGGCGGCGGCGGTGAGCAGACCGGCGAGAGCGGTGCGGCGGGTGAGCGGGGAGCTGGTGAACGACATGGGGGCCTCGGCTTCGGGGATGCGGTGACAGCGAGTGTGGACGCTGCAGGGGAGGGGCGGTGCGGGGAGGTGCTCGTGCGGTGGAGAGCGGGAGGAGGAGGTGGCTGGGGAGGGAGGTCGTGCCGCCCGGACCGTGCCGCCCGGGTGGAGGGATGCGGGTCGATCCGCCCGGGGTCAGTGCCGCTCGATGCCCAGCCCCGCGAGGAGCTCGGCCCGGTGCTCGGCGAGCTCCGCCGAGCCGCGGTCGCGCGGCCGCGCTCCGGGGACGGTGACGATCCGCTGGATGCGCGAGACGCCTCCGGGCTCGTCGCGCCCGAGGAGCACGATGCGGTCGGCCAGCTGGAGGGCCTCGTCGACGTCGTGGGTGACGAGCAGGATCGTCGTTGGAGCCGCCGCGTGCACGTCGAGCAGCAGGTCCTGCATCCGCAGGCGGGTCAGCGCGTCGAGCGCCCCGAAGGGCTCGTCCAGGAGGAGCACGCCGGGGTTCCGGGCGAGGGCGCGGGCGAGGGAGGCGCGCTGGGCCATCCCTCCGGACACCTCGCGGGGCCGCGAGCGGGCGTGCGCGGTGAGGCCGACCAGCGAGAGCAGCTCGTCGACGGCGGCGCGGGCCGCCGGGCGCGGGGTGCCGCGCGGCAGGCCGAGCGCGACGTTGTCGGCGATGCTCCGCCAGGGCAGCAGCCGCGGCTCCTGGAACGCCACCGCGCAGCGCGGGTCGATGCCGGAGACGGGGGCGCCGTCGATGAGGACGGACCCCTCGGAGGCGGTGTCCAGGCCCGCCGCGATGCGCAGCAGCGTGGACTTGCCGCAGCCGCTCGGGCCGAGGATCGCGATGACCTCGCCCGCGGCGGCCTCGAGCGTCACATCCGTCAGCACGGGGGCCCCGGGCGCGAAGGTGCGGCCGACCCCCTCGAAGCGCACGGGGAACGCCGACTGGCCGAGCTCGGCGTCGAAGGCCAGGCTCGTGCGGGCGGCGGGGGTGGCGGGCATGTCTCTCCGGGCAGCGGGACGGACGGGCGGATCGTCCGATCGTACGGAGAGGCTCCCGGCGGCACAGCGGGGACCGACACGGGGAGTAACACAGGGGTGGGACGCGGAAGGCCTCCCCGGTCCGCGGACGGAGGAGGCCTTCCGCGGGAGGGCTACGCCTGGACGAGCACGAGCTCCTCGAGGGGCAGGCGGGTGCGCGGCGCGGTCTCGCGCTCGCGGAGGGCCTCGTTCGCCAGCGCGTCGGCGTCGGCCGCGACTCCCACCGCGGCGATCGTCACCGGGTCGAAGCGCTCGTCGACGCCGAACGCGGCGCGGACGGCGTCCTTGTCGAAGCCGGCCATCTGGTGCACGTGCAGGCCCTCGTGGTGCGCCTGGACGCTGAGGTGGGCGATCGACTGGCCGAGGTCGTAGACGGCCCAGGGGCGCGGCTTCCCCTCGGAGTCGACGGTCTCGGCGAGCGCGACGACCAGGACGGCGGCGGAGCCGGCCCAGGCGCCGTTGAAGCCGGCGAGCGTCGCGACGATGCGGTCGAACTCGTCGGTTCCGCGGCGGGCGACGATGAAGCGCCACGGCTGCGAGTTGCTGGCGGACGGGGACCAGCGCGCGGCCTCGAGGAGGGACGCGAGGGTCTCGTCGGAGACGGTCGCGGTCGCGTCGTAGGAGCGGGGGCTCCAGCGCTCCGCGAGGACGTCGAGGATCGGGGCGCTGGTGCTGGCGGTGCGGGAGGCGGTGGCGGACATCGCGGGGCTTCTTCCGTGCGGGGGACTGGGGGGAGGGGCTCCGTCGCCCGTGGAGCCCAACCGTCCCCGCCCCGCGGGCATTCCCGCGCGCGCACGGCAGGCGCCCGCGCGCGCGTTCGCCCACGGAGGAGCGGGGCGCCTCCGAGCCCCGGAACGGTACGGTGGGAGACGGCGTGGTCACCCCGCGCACCACCATCCACGACTCTGGAGGATCATCCATGGCCCAGCACTTCGACGTCGTCGTCCTGGGGGCAGGCCCCGGCGGATACGTGGCCGCGATCCGCGCCGCCCAGCTCGGCAAGTCCGTCGCCGTCGTCGAGAAGCAGTACTGGGGCGGTGTCTGCCTCAACGTCGGCTGCATCCCGTCCAAGGCGCTGCTGCGCAACGCGGAGCTCGCCCACCTCTTCCACACCCAGGCGAAGCAGTTCGGCATCTCGGGCGACGTCTCGTTCGACTTCGGCGCGGCGTTCGACCGCAGCCGCTCGGTCGCGGACGGCCGCACCAAGGGCGTCCACTTCCTGATGAAGAAGAACAAGATCGCCGAGTTCGACGGCGTCGGCTCCTTCACCGGCCCGCAGGGCCTCGACGTGCAGCTGGGCAAGGGCGGCACGGAGTCGCTGACCTTCGACGACGCGATCATCGCGACCGGCGCGAGCGTCCGCCTCCTCCCCGGCGTCGAGCTCTCCGAGAACGTCGTCACCTACGAGACCCAGATCATGACCCGCGAGCTCCCCGACACGATGGCCATCGTGGGCGCGGGCGCGATCGGCATGGAGTTCGCCTACGTCCTCAAGAACTACGGCGTCGACGTGACGATCATCGAGTTCATGGACCGCGCCCTCCCCAACGAGGACCCGGACGTCTCCAAGGAGATCCAGAAGCAGTACAAGAAGCTCGGCGTCGAGATCCTGACCTCGACCAAGGTCGAGTCGGTCGTCGACAAGGACGGCTACGTCACGGTCACCTACACCGCGAAGGACGGCACGCAGTCGACCCTCGAGGTCGACAAGGTGCTCATGTCGATCGGCTGGGTCCCCCGCACCGAGGGCTTCGGCCTCGAGAAGACGGGTGTCGAGCTCACCGAGCGCGGCGCGATCGCGATCGACGACCACATGCGCACCAACGTGCCGCACATCTACGCCATCGGCGACGTCACCGCGAAGCTGCAGCTCGCGCACGTCGCGGAGGCGCAGGGCGTCGTCGCCGCCGAGACCCTCGCCGGTGCCGAGACCCAGACCCTGGGCGACTACCGGATGATGCCGCGGGCGACGTTCTGCCAGCCGCAGATCGCCTCCTTCGGCCTCACCGAGAAGCAGGCGACGGACGAGGGACACGAGATCACCGTCTCGACCTTCCCCTTCATGGCGAACGGCAAGGCCCACGGCCTCGGCGAGCCCACCGGCTTCGTGAAGCTCATCGCGAGCAAGAAGTACGGCGAGCTCCTCGGCGCCCACATGATCGGCCCGGACGTCTCGGAGCTGCTCCCCGAGCTCACGCTCGCCCAGAAGTGGGACCTCACCGCGACCGAGCTGGCCCGCAACGTGCACACCCACCCGACGCTGTCGGAGGCGCTGCAGGAGGGCTTCCACGGCCTCAAGGGGCACATGATCAACATGTAGGGCTCGTCCCTCCACGGCCTCCGGCCCGCAGGATCCCGCTCGGCTCGTCCGCGGCGGATCCGGCGGGCCGGAGTCGTCTCCGGGGGCGTCCACAGGGCTCCGGCGCCGCTCCCGCTACCGTGGCCCGATGGATCCGCGCCTGCTCGACCGCCTCGCCGCCGACGCCTGGCCCGCGCTCGTGCGGCGCCCCCTCGGCCCATGGGAGCTGCGCGCCTCCTCGGGGGTCACCAAGCGCGCGAACTCGGTGCTCGCGTCCGGCGACGTCGTCGACCAGGAGGCGGCCCTCGACACGGCGGAGGCGTTCGCCCGCGAGCACGGGATCGCACCCCTCGTGCAGATCGGACCGCCGAGCCCCGCCGGTCTGACCGGGCTGCTCGCCGAGCGGGGCGCCGCGCCGATCGACCGGACGCTCGTGCTGACGGGTTCGGTGCAGGAGGCGCTCGCCGCCCTGTCCACGACGTCGAGGCCCGCGCCGCCGGTATCCGCGCCGCGGCCTCGCGTCCGGCTCGCCCCGGCTCCCGACGAGGACTGGCTCGCCCTCTGGTGGTCGGTGGACGGTCGCGGTGGAGCGGAGGAGCGTGCGGTCGCCGAGCGCATCCTCGCGGGCTGCCCCTCCTCCTACGCGCTCGCCGTCGACGGGGACGGCCCGGCCGCGACCGGCCGCCTCGCGCTCGTCACGGCGCCGGACGGCGAGCTCTGGGGCGGCCTCTTCGCGCTGGTGACCCGGCCGGACGCCCGGCGCCGCGGGCTCGCCTCCGCCGTGATCCGCGCCCTCTTCGAGGACGCGTCCGGCCGGGGCGTCGCGCGCTTCTGGCTCCAGGTGCTCGCCGAGAACGTCGGCGCGCGCCGCCTCTACGCGTCCCTCGGCTGCCGCGAGTCGTCCTGGTACGAGTACTGGCGCTGACCCGCTCGCGGAGGAGGAGCGGGGTGCCCGGGTCAGGCGTTCGCGAGCACGGCGCGGGCGACGGCCTCGGCCTTCGCCGCGTCGCCGGTGACGGTCACGCGCCACCACACGTCGTCGGCGAGCGCGTCGATCTCGCAGACGCCCGCCGCGCAGCCGGTGAGGGCCTTCTCGCCGAAGCCGTCGAGCGGCTCGAGCGGGATCGCCAGGCCCGAGGTCAGCGAGAGGTTCCGCCAGCCGTCGTCGCCGTTCGGGAGCGCGTCGACCGTCACGCCCGAGTAGGCGGCGCTGGAGGCGTCGCTCCAGCTGCAGGAGGCGTACCCGGCCCGGGCGGCGGCAGCGGCCGACGCGGTGGTCGGCGTCCCGGTCCCCGTCCCCGCGGTCGCCTGCGCGAGACCGGCGGCACCGGACAGCTGCTCGGCCGTCAGGACCTCGGTGCAGACGGGCGCCGTCGCGGTGACCGGCTCGTCGAGGGTGCCGAGCGCGGCGGAGGCGGTGCCGGTCGCCAGCGCGGCGAGGTCGACGGCCGCGGGGGCGCCGCGCAGCTGCAGCGTCACCCAGGTGGCGCCGGCGAGCAGGTCCAGGTCGCAGCTGCCGTCGGTGCAGGAGCCGTAGGCCTCGACGGCGGTCTCGAGGCGCGGGCTCGGACGGCCGGCGAACGCCTCGGCGGCGTCGTCGACCGCGGCCGCGGTGATCGAGGCGTCCTCGTCGTACCAGGCGCAGCGGAGCACTCCGCCGTTCTCCTCCGCGGCCTCGCGGATCAGCTCGCCCGAGGAGCGCGTCGTCACCTCGCGGCTGCCCTCGAGAGCGCTGCGGGAGACCCCCAGCGCCGAGGCCGCCCGCGTGGCGGGGAGGAGGGAGTCGCAGCCCAGGCGGGTCGAGGCCGTGGGCGTGGGCGAGGGCGTCGGAGTCGCGGAGGGAGTCGGAGCGGCGGTCTCGGACGCCGACGGGGTGGCCGCGACGTCCGAGCGTTCGGCCGACGTGCAGCCCGTCAGCGCGACGAGAACGGCGAGCGCGGCGCCGACCGTCGCCAGGCGCGGGAGGCGGGCCCTCACGCGGCCAGCTCGCGCTCGATCGCGGCCGTGAACGCGTCGATGTCGTCCTCCGTCGTGTCGAAGGAGCAGACCCAGCGGACCTCGCCGGTCGCCGGGTTCCAGTCGTAGAAGCGGTAGGCGGCGCGGAGCCGGTCCGCGACTCCGGGCGGCAGCGTCGCGAACACCGCGTTGGCCTGGGTCTGCTGCGTGAACTCGAGCCCGGTGATCCGGCCGGCGGCGATCGCCTCCTCGAGCCCCGAGCGCAGGCGCGCCGCCATGGCGTTCGCGTGCCGGGCCGAGCGGAGCCACAGGGGCTCCTCCTCGCCGCCGTCGCCGAGCAGGGCGAGCAGCTGCGCCGAGATGAAGCGCATCTTGGAGGACAGCTGCATGTTGGTCTTGCGGAGGAAGGTCAGCCCGGTCGAGGCCGCCGGGTCGAGCACGACGATCGCCTCGCCGAGCAGGATGCCGTTCTTGGTGCCGCCGAACGAGAGCACGTCGACGCCTGCGTCGGTCGTGAAGGAGCGCAGGGGCAGGCCGAGGGCGGCCGCGGCGTTCGCGATGCGCGCCCCGTCCATGTGCAGCCGCATGCCGAGGCCGTGCGCGTGGTCGGAGAGCGCGCGCACCTCCTCCGGGGTGTAGACGGTGCCGAGCTCGGAGGACTGGGTGATCGAGACCACGAGCGGCTGGGCGCGGTGCTCGTCGCCGAAGCCCCACGCCTCCTGGTCGACCAGCGCCGGGGTCAGCTTGCCGTCGGGCGTGGGGACCGTGAGGATCTTGATCCCGCCGACCTTTTCCGGCGCTCCGCCCTCGTCGGAGGTGATGTGCGCGGTGCCCGCCGAGACGACGGCGCCCCACCGCGGCAGCATCGACTGCAGGCCGGTGACGTTGGCGCCCGTGCCGTTGAAGACGGGGAAGGCCTGGGCCTGCTCGCCGAACTCGCGGCGGAACGCCTCCTGCAGGCGCTCGGTGTAGACGTCCTCGCCGTAGGCGATCTGGTGCGCTCCGTTGGCCGCGGCGATCGCGGCGAGGACCTCGTCGTGCACTCCGGAGTAGTTGTCGGAGGCGAAGCCGCGGACGTCGGGATCGTGCAGAGCGCTCATCCCTCCATCTTCGCAGCCCGCCGCCCGGAGGAGCCCCGGAGGCGCCCGCCGAGACACCCCTCCTGCCTCCCGCATGTTTCGGGCAGGTGAAAGGACGACGACCCGAAAGCCGATCTCCGTCAAGAAGTTGGTATCGGCTGGGAGGCAGGCCACTCTTGACGTATGCGCATGGACACGACGGGAGCTGTCCGCGACATGCCCGCCCCTCCCGGGGTGGACGAGATCGCGGCTCGCTTCGGCGATCCCGTCCTCGCGTTCGCGCCCCAGCCGAGGCTGGAGGAGTTCGCCGCGGCGCAGACGATGGCGCTCGGCCGCTTCGTCGAGATCTCGCTCTCGTACTCGTTCTACAAGAACCCGCGCAACCGCGCCGACCCCGTCAACCACGTCCCGCTGACCCCCGAGCAGAAGCGCGCGATCGAGCGCGCCGAGAACGACCACCTGCCGCCGTGGATGGTCGACCAGGTGACGCGGATGCGGTACCCGGTGCTCTGGGAGGCGGTCCGCACCTCCGTGCCGATCCCCGCCGAGCGCAGCCGGCCCCTGGAGTCCCGCCTCGCGGCCCACATGGGCGACGTGCTCCGCAACACCTTCCCGGGCCGCGTGCGCAGCCGCCGCGGCGGGATGCCGGTGGTCGCCGCCGCCCTCCGCGACGAGGACGTCGTGCGGGGCGTCCCGGTGATCGTGGACGGGGAGGCGCTGCGCGGCTACCGCGTGGACACCGATCCGGACGTGGTCGCGATCGGCGCCCGCGTCGACGGCCGCTACATGACGGTCGTGCTCGACCGGAAGATCGTGCCGGAGATCCGGATGGAGTTCGTCCGCCGCACCCCGCCGCGCCCGGCCTCGAGCCAGTCCCGGCGCTGACCGCCCCGGCGTCGAGCACCTCCGAGCCGTCCACCACGGTGCCGACCGCTCAGGGGCGCCCCGGCACCGCGATCCCGTGCTCGTAGGCGAACACGACCGCCTGGATCCGGTCGCGCACGCCGAGCTTCATCAGGATCTTCGAGACGTGCGTCTTCACGGTCGCCTCGCCCACGAACAGCTCGGCCGCGATCTCGGCGTTCGACCAGCCCCGCGCCAGGTGCACGAGCACCTCCCGCTCGCGTTCCGTCAGGTCGGCCACTCCGGAGTGCTCGGCCGCGGCCGGCGTGTGCTCGGGCACGGACGCGAACCGCTCGATCACGCGCCGGGTGACGTCGGGGGCGAGCATCGCGTCGCCGCGGGCGACCACCTGCACGGCCTCGACCAGCTCCTCCGGCGACGCGTTCTTGAGCAGGAACCCGCTGGCGCCGGCCGAGAGCGCCTCGAAGAGGTAGTCGTCGCGGTCGAAGGTGGTGAGGATGAGCACCCGCGAGCACAGGCGCGGGTCGGCCACGATCTCGCGGGTCGCGGCCAGGCCGTCGAGCCCGGGCATCTGCACGTCCATGCAGATCACGTCGGGGCGCAGCTCGGAGGCGCGCTGCAGGGCCTCGAGCCCGGTGCGGGCCTCGCCGACCACCTCGATCCCCGGCTCCGACTCGAGGATGATGCGGAAGCCCACGCGGACGAGCTCCTGGTCGTCGACGAGCAGCACGCGCACGTGCTCGGTCATGGGCGGCCCCCGCTCGCTCGCTCCTGACGCCCCCGCGGCGTCTCCGACGACGGTACCGGGTCGCCGGCGTCCGGCACGCTCGCCCGGACGGGAGACAGCGGCACCCGGGCGTGCACGAGGTAGCCTCCGCCCCTCGGCCCCATCTCGATCCAGCCGCCGACCGCGGCCGCGCGCTCGCTCATGCCGGTGTGCCCCAGTCCGCAGGAGGCGGGAGCGCTCGGGTGCGGGCCGGACCCGCCGTCGTCGGCGATCTCGAGCTCGACCGCGTCGGGGGCGTAGCGGAGGCGCACCTCGGCGTGCGCGCCGCGCCCCGCGTGCTTGCGGACGTTCGTGAGCGACTCCTGCGCGATGCGGTAGAGGCTGAGCCCCACCGTCGCGGGGATCTCGCGGGGCGTGCCGAGGGTGAGGAAGACGGTGGGCAGGCCCGACCCGCTGGACGCCGCGACCAGCTCCTCGAGCTGGGCCACCCCGCGGGTGGACGCGGCGTCGGTGAGCGGATTCGGGACCGCGTCCTCGGCGCGCAGCGCGACCAGGATGCGGTGCAGCTCCTCGATCGCCGAGCGCGCGTCGCCCTCGATGGCGCTGAGCGATGCCGCCGCCCGCTCCGGATCCCGCGCCAGCACCCGCCGCGCCGCTCCCGCCTGCACGCCCATCACGCTGACGTGGTGCGCGACCACGTCGTGCAGCTCGCGCGCGATCCGCAGCCGCTCGGAGGACACGGCCTGCCGGGAGGAGCGCTCCCGCTCGTCGTCGAGCTCTGCCGTGCGCGTCTCGAGCGCCTCCAGCCGGCGGGCCGACTGCCACGACGCCTCGCCGAAGACGTAGGCGCTGCCGAAGTAGAGCAGGTTCGACACGACCGCGAGGGCCGACTCCGCCGCGTAGGGCGAGAGCAGGCCCGGGGAGTCGTCGACCGGCACGGAGCTGCCGAAGTACTCGCCCGTGGCGAGGGTGGTGAGCAGCCAGCCCAGCATCCCGACCGCGATCGCCACTCGGACGACGAGCGCCGTGCGCCGGTTCCGGCCCCACGCGCCGACCGTGTAGAGCGCGAGGAACAGGCAGATCTGGCCGAAGAGCGACTCCGGCACCTGGAGCACGATCCCGAGCGCGTAGACGACGGAGAGCCCGGCCGCCACGCTCGCGGGGAACCGGCGGCGCAGCGCGAGGGGCAGGGTCATCAGGACGGCCCAGTGGGCGCTGACGACGGGGTGCGCCGCGTCCGGGAAGCCCGCCGAGGAGTACAGCGCGACGGAGACGATCGTCGCCACCAGCAGGATCCCCGCGGTGACCGCGTCGCGCACGTATCCGGCCCGGCTCGGCGCTCGCCGGATCCAGCCCGCGTCGAGCGGGTCCGCGGCTCCGTCACCTGAGGGCATGCGCCCCACGCTAACCGACGCCGGTCGGACGGGGCCCCGGGAGGCGGAGGAGCGCACCGCGCCGCCTCCCGGGCGCGACGTCAGTCCCGGCCGGTGATGCCCCGGGTCGAGGCGATGACGTCGCCCATCTTCCTCCCGAGGGCCTCGTAGAACATCGACAGCGGGAACTCGTCGTCCAGCACCGCGTCGGTGAGGCCGCGCGGGGCGCCGAGCAGCACCTCGTCCGGGAGCCCGCGTGCCCAGGCGGAGGCGGGGTGCGGAGTGAGAGTGGCCGCGATCAGCTCGTGCGCGGCCAGCCAGTGCGCCGTCTTCGGCCGGTCGATCGAGCGCCAGTAGAGCTCGTCGATCGCGTCCGAGAGGGCGACGACCACGTCGGCGACGCCGTCCCACTCGAACGCCAGCCGGGTGTCGGTCCAGTGCAGGACGCCGTGCTGGTGCAGCCAGGCGAAGAGCAGCTGGCCGCCGAGGCCGTCGTAGTTGCGCACCCGCGACCCGGTGAGCGGGAAGCGGAAGAGCCGGTCGAACAGGATCGCGTACTGCACGAAGCGCGAGCGCTCGGCCAGCGCCTCCTCCTCGTCGTCGCGGCGGTCGAGCGCGCCGAGGCGGCGCTCGATGGCGACGGCCTCGCGGAAGGCGGTGAGGTCGCACCGCAGCTCCTCCAGCGAGTAGAGGAAGAAGGGCATCCGCTGCTTGATCATGAACGGGTCGAACGGCAGGTCGCCGCGCATGTGGGTGCGGTCGTGGATGAGGTCCCACATCACGAAGGACTCCTCCGCCAGGCGCTGGTCGGCCAGCAGGCGCTGCGCGTCCTCCGGGAGCTCGAGACGGGTGATCCGGGCCGCCTCCGTGACGACGCGGCGGAACCGGGCCGCCTCGCGGTCGGCGAAGATCGCGCCCCAGGTGAAGGACGGGACGGAGCGCATCGCGACCGTCTCGGGGAACAGCACGGCGCTGTCGGTGTCGTAGCCGGCGGTGAAGTCGACGAAGCGCACGGGCACGAAGAGGGCGTTGGAGTAGTCCCCCGCCTCCAGCTCGGCGACGAACCGCGGCCAGACGACCTCGACGAGGACGGCCTCGACGTGGCGGTCGCGGCTGCCGTTCTGGGTGTACATGGGGAAGACGACGAGGTGGCGGCGGCCGTCGACGCGCTCGAGCTGCGGCTGGAACGCGGTGAGCGAGTCGAGGAAGTCGGGCAGGCCGAGTCCGCCGGCGCTCCAGAGCTCGAGGTCGACGACCAGCGCGTCGAGATACGCGGCGTCGTGCGGGAACGCGGGGGCGAGGGTGCGGACGCCGGCGACGATCCGCTCGACGAGGGTGCGCGCCTCCTCGAGCCGCTCGGGCTCGGCGAGCGAGCCGTCCTGGGACTGGAGCGGCTGCAGCGCGGCGGCGGCCGCCTTCAGGTCGAGCCAGGCGGCGGAGTCCTCCACGCGGTCCTCGACGACCTCGGGTTCTCCGACGACGGTGCTCTGCACGGCTTGCGACATGGTGATCCTCCTCACGCTGGTGATACGGGGCTGCAGGAGCGGAACGCGCTCCGACTCCGAGCGTATGGGCTCGTGCGCGCGCTTTTCTTGCGTCTCGGCGGACTGAAGCGGCGATCTCGCGGGGGCGGGCGCACGTCTCCGCCGCCCCTCGGAGGCCCCGCGGTCAGCGGTTGCCCAGGTGTTGTGCAGGTGCCACCCCCCGTCCGGGGCTAGATTCCTCACCTCTTCCGTTTCCCTCCCCTGATCGGGTCGAAGATGGGGGGACACCATGTCCGCATCCCGAGTGCGGAGACATCCGATCGGACAGGCGCGCCGAACACCCTGGCGGCGCGCTCGATCGGCGAGCCATCCTGAGAGAGAGGATCGGAGCGCGTGACGGGACCCGAACCCGGAAGCGACCAGAGAACAGCCAGCATCGACCACCGCCCCGAGAACCTCCGCCTGCTCCCCTGGACGCAGGCGGACGCGTCCGTCCTGCGCGACGCCCTCGCGCACGCGGGCGGCGGACTCGAGAGCGAGAGCGAGATCCTCGTGCGCCACGACCGCTACCTGCGCGGTTGGGCGGACGGCGACGCGTTCTTCTACGTGGTCGAGCTGGACGGACTCTCCGTCGGCTCCATCGGCTATTGGTACGGCTGCTCGCGCGGCGTCGTCGCCTACGAGGCGGCGTGGAGCATCGCTCCGCACGCCCGCGGCATCACCGCGGACTCCGTGCGGATGCTGCTCGAGGAGGCGGCGGCGTTCCCCGTGCCACGCTTCGTGCACGCCTTCGTGGCGGAGAGCGACCTGGACGCCGGCGCGACCTGCGTCGAGGCCGGCTTCGACCGGATCGACCTCGTCGAGCAGGGCGAGCCGCCGGAGCTCTACGTGGACTGGGCGTTCGACCTGGCCGCCGTGGCCTGATCAGATCCCGTGGCGCTCCAGCCACGGCCGCAGCACCGCGAGGAACTCCTCCGGGTGCTCGAGGCCGGGCAGGTGCGCCGCGTCCTCGAGCACGTGCAGCTCGGCACCGCTCACCTCGGCGGCGAGGTGCTCGCAGACCGGCAGCGACTCCGAGAGGTCGTGCGCGCCCGCCACGACGAGGGTCGGCACGGCGATCTCCCCGAGCCGCTCGCCCGCCGGCCCGGAGGGATCGACCGGGCGGGGGGCCTCCGCCTCATGGCCGACGCCCGTGAGCGCGAGCTCCCGGACCCGCGCGAGGAACTCCGGAGCCACGTCGTCCGCGGAGCGGTCGGGACCCACGGCCCAGAGCTCCGCCTCGACGATCGCCGCGGCCTCCCGCTCGCCCGCGAGCTCCAGCGCCTCGATCTCCCCGAAGCGGCGCTTCTCCTCCGCCGTCAGCGCGGGATAGTCGAAGCCCGCCAGGCCCGGGGCGATCACGACCAGGCCGGTCACCCGCTCCGGATGCTCGAGCGCCAGGTCGAGCGTGAGCGTTCCGCCCCGCGAGCAGCCGACGACCACCGCGCGCTCGACGCCGAGGTGGTCGAGCACGTCCAGGGCGTCCCGGCGCGGGTCGTACTCCACGTCCTCCGTGCTCGTTCCGCCCGCGCCGCGGACGTCGTAGCGGACCACCAGCCGGTCGCGAGAGAGGTCGGGGACGAGCGGGTCCCACATCCGCAGGTCGGCGATGCCCGCGTGCACGAGCAGCAGGGCGGGCGCGGAGGCGCGGCCGTCCGCCTCCCAGTGGAGGCTCGCGCCGGGGACCTCGAGATGCGGCATGCCGCACACCGTAGGCGCGTCGCGCCGGCGCTGCAACGCCCCGGCCACTGCCTAGGGTGGAGGCGCGACAGCGGACCGGCCGCGGCGGGGAGGCGGCGGCGTGGAGGGCGTGCTCACCGGCTTCTCGATCATCGGGGTCGTCATCGCGGTCGGCTACCTGATCGCGCGGTTCCAGATCGTCCCGCCCGAGAGCCGGCTGATCCTGTCGCGGATCGCCTTCTTCGTCACGACGCCGGCGCTGCTGTTCACCGTGCTGTCGCGGGCCGACGTCTCCGTCCTCTTCTCCTCGTTCCTGCTCGTCTCGCTCCTGACGGTGCTGACCGTCGCCCTGCTCTACGTGCTGGCCTCGCGGCTGCTCTTCCCCCGCCCGCTGCCGGAGACGGTGATCGGGACCGCGGCCTCCTCCTACGTCAACGCCAACAACATCGGACTGCCGGTCGCCATCTACGTGCTGGGCGATCCGCAGTGGGTGGCCCCGACGCTCCTCCTGCAGCTGATCGTCCTCGCGCCGACGATCCTGACGCTGCTCGACGTCTCGACGAGCGGGCGGACCTCGGTCGGCGCGATCCTCACGCAGCCGCTGCGGAACCCGATGATCATCGCCTCCGCCCTCGGCCTCGTCGTCGCCCTCACCGGCGTGGAGCTTCCCGCGCCGGTGCTGCAGCCGTTCTCGATCATCGGCAACGCGTCGATCCCGCTGGTGCTGATCGCCTTCGGGATGTCGCTGCGCGGGCAGCGGCCGCTGGAGGCGGGGCCGGCGCGGGTCGAGGTGGTCGTCGCCTCCGTGCTCAAGTCGCTGGTGATGCCGGCGGTCGCGCTGCTGCTGGGGCGCTTCGCGTTCCACCTCGACTCCGAGCACCTCTTCGTGGTGACGGTGACCGCCGCGCTGCCGACCGCGCAGAACATCTTCACCTTCGCCTCGCGCTACGACCGGGGCATCGCCGTCGCCCGCGACACGGCCCTCGTGACCACGGTCGCCGCGGTGCCCGTGCTCATCGGGGTGTCCCTCCTGCTGGGCTGAGCGGAGCAGCATCCCCGCCTCCCGCTCGGTCCCGGCGGAGGCGCCGGACGGCCCGCGCATCCGCGTCGCGTGTCCCTCGTCCTGGGACGGGCCGGTGGCGCGGGCCCGGTCGCACTCCGCCGACCGTCGCTTAGGCTCTCTCGAATGAGCACCACCACGTCCGCCGACCGCTCCGCCCGCGGCAGGCCGCGCCGCCGTCGCGGCCTCTGGATCACGCTGATCGTCCTCCTGGTCCTGCTGATCGGCGCCGTCGTCGCGGTGCTCCTCGGCGTGCGCACCTACGACAAGGCGATGACCGTCCGCGACAAGCTGACCGAGGCGATCCCGCTGGTGTCGCAGGTGACGGACAGGCTGACGACGTTCGACACCTCCGGTGCGGAGGAGACCGCGGGCCGGATCGCGACCCTCACCGGCGAGGCGCGCGACGAGACCGAGGACCCGGTGTGGCGGGTGATGGAGGTGGTGCCCGTCCTCGGGCCGAACCTGTCCGCGGTCCGCGCCGCGACCGAGATCGCCGACGACGTCTCCGGCCGGATCGTCACGCCGCTCTCCACGACCTCGCTCGACATCCTCAAGCCCGTCGACGGCAGGGTAGACCTCGCGGCGATCACCGAGCTGTCGCAGAAGATCACCGTCGCCAAGGAGGTCGTCGACGCGGCGCAGACCCGCGTCGAGGGCATCGACCGCGGCCCGCTGGTGCCGCAGGTCGCCTCGGCCCTCGACTCCTTCACTCCGCAGCTGGCCACCGCGACCGCGGCGATGGAGCAGGTCGAGCCGCTCACCGCGATCCTCCCCGACTCCCTCGGAGCGTCCGGTCCGCGCCACTACCTGGTGATGTTCCAGAACCTGGCGGAGTCGCAGGCTCTGGGCGGCGGCGCGTCGTCGGTGATGCAGCTCGACGTCGACGGCGGCGCGATCTCGATCGGCCGTCAGCTGGGCAGCGGCGACTTCCGCGGTCTGGCGCCCGTCACCGTCGACCAGAGCGCGCTCGACACCATCGGCGAGAACATGGCGACGACCTTCAACGTCTCGACCAGCCGCCCCGACTTCCCGACGGCCGCCTCGATCGCCTCGCAGTTCTGGGCGCAGAAGTTCCCCGAGCAGAGGATCGACGGCGTCCTCGCGATCGACCCCGTCGCCCTCTCCTACCTCCTCGGCTCGACCGGGCCCGTGACCCTCACCGACGGCACGGTCCTCACGAGCGAGAACACCGTCTCGACCCTGCTCAACGAGGTCTACTTCCGCTACCCGGAGTCGGTCGTGGCCGAGCGCACCGACGAGTTCTTCTCGGAGGCGAGCGCGACGGTCCTGGGCAAGATCCTCGGCGGGGAGATGGAGCCGACGAAGATGCTCCCGGCGATCGTGAAGGCGGTCGACGAGAGCCGCATCCTCGCCTACAGCTCCGACGCCGACGAGCAGGCGCTCCTCGCGCCCACGCCGATCGCGGGGGTCCTGCCGCAGACGACGACCGACGGCACGACCACCGGAGTGTTCTTCCAGGACGCCTCGGGCGGCTCGAAGATGGACTACTACCTGAGCACGGCGGTCACGCAGTCGAGCGCGGGCCGGTGCGCCGCCTCGGGCGCGGTCTTCACCACCTCCGTCACCGTGACCAACACGATCTCGAAGGCGGTCGCTCGGACGCTGCCCGGCTACGTCGCCGCGGCCGGCGGGCGCGGTGCGTACCCCCTGGGCGACTTCGTCACCAACATCTACGTCTACGGCCCTCCCGGGACCACGGTGTCGAGCGCGGCCTGGGCCGACGGCACGGGGTACGGACCCGAGAGCTTCGACGACCTCGGCCGTCCCGTCTCGAAGGTCGCGGTGCAGCTCTCGCCCGGCCAGTCCGAGACGTTCGACGTGCAGTTCAGCGCCGGCGACGCCTCCGGCTTCGGAGACCAGGCCGTGCGGGTGACCCCGATGATCAACCCCACCGCGGTGACGCTGAACGACGAGCCCGCCTGCGGCTGACCTCGCCGGCGGTCGGCGCCCCGGGTCGGTGCTGGACCAGCGCTGACCGCGCCGACCGCTGACGCGCCCCCGGGTCGGTGCTGGACCAGCGCCGCCCGCCCGACCGCTGACGCGCCCCCGGGTCGGTGCTAGACCAGCGCCGACCCGGGGATCGAGCTCGTCACGAGCGAGGAGGCGAGGAACGCGGTGGCGATGCAGAGCACGAACCCGATGACCGGCACGAGGAACGCGCGACGGCCCACGAGGTAGCGCACGACCGTCACGGCCACGGCGATCAGCGTCAGCGCGGGCGGCCCGATCAGCGCGATCGAGACGCCCCAGTCGATCCGGTCGAAGTCGCAGGCGAAGTTCTGGCCCTCGCACTGCGCGGGGAAGACCGAGAGGATCGCGGCGAGGTAGCCGAGCACGATCGTGAGCAGGCCGAGGGCGAGGCAGCCGAGGATCGAGAGCACGAGGTCCCAGCGGCGCCGGCGCGGCTTCCCGGCGGCGATGATCTCGCCCACCGAGCGGTAGGCGTCGGATCGGAACTCGTCGTGCGCGGCTCCGGGACGGGCGGTCGCAGGGCGCGCCGTCGCAGGGCGTGCCGTCGCGGGTCGGGCGGCGGGGCGGGAGGCGCCGGCCGAGGTGGCCTGGGCCCGCGCGCGCTTCTTCTTCGACGAGGCCATGCTCAGAAGATCATCGGGCGGTCGTCGTCGAGGGTCGTCTCCAGGTCGAGGTCGACCACCACCGGGACGTGGTCGCTCGGGGCGTCGCCCTTGCGCTCGTCGCGGTGGATCGAGGCGCCGGTGACGAGCTCGCCGAACGCGGGGGAGCCGAGCACGAAGTCGATCCGCAGCCCCTCGTTGCGCGGGAAGCGGAGCTGCTTGTAGTCCCAGTAGGTGTAGCCCTCGGGCACGAGCGGGCGGACGACGTCGCGCAGGCCCGCGTCCTCGAAGGCGGCGAAGGCGGCGCGCTCGGGGATCGAGACGTGCGTGGATCCGGGGCCGAGGCTCGGGTCGCCCACGTCGCTGTCGAGCGGCGCGACGTTCCAGTCGCCGACCAGGGCGAGCGGCAGGTCGGGCTCGGCGGCCAGCCACTCGCGGGTGCTCGCCTCGAGGGCCGCGAGCCACTCGAGCTTGTAGAGGTAGTGCGGGTCGTCGACCGCGCGGCCGTTCGGGACGTAGAGGCTCCAGACGCGCACGCCGTCGACCGTGGCGCCGATCGCGCGGGCCTCGAGCGGGAAGGAGCCGTCGGCCGCCGCCTCCTTCGCGAAGCCGGGCATGCCCGGGAAGCCGATCTGCACGTCGTCCATCGGCAGGCGCGAGGCGATGCCGACGCCGTTCCACTGGCTGAGCCCGACCATCTCGACGTGGTAGCCGGCGTCGGCGAAGGCCTCGTGCGGGAACTGCTCGGGCTTGCACTTGAGCTCCTGCATGGCGAGGACGTCCACGTCCTCGCGCACGAGCCAGTCGACGACGCGGCCGGTGCGGGCCCGGATGGAGTTCACGTTCCAGGTGGCGATGCGCATCCTGGAAGTGTAGGAGCCGCCGCCGACACGTCTCCTGCGCGTCCTCCGCGCGTCCCGGCGGCCGCGGGCCGGGGGAGTCATCCCCTCGGCGGATTGCGGAACCGGTGTCGGTGGTCGATGGTTGTCTAGCGCCGTCCCGACCGGCCGTTCGTCGTGCCGTCCGGACGCCGCCGCCGCCCGCGCCGTGCGGGCCCGACGGGCTCCCCGGCGCTCCGCGCTCCCCAGCCCGGTCCCCTCCCCTCCCGCTCCTGCTCCGCCCCTCCGGAGGACCCATGATCCTGCTCCGCCTCGCCTCCGCCTACGCGAAGCCCTACGCGCGCTGGGTGGCCGCCGTCGTCGTGCTGCAGCTCGTCGCGACGCTCGCCGCGCTCTACCTCCCGAGCCTCAACGCCGAGATCATCGACCAGGGCATCGGCCGCGGCGACACCGACTTCATCTGGGGAACCGGCATGACCATGCTCGGCGTCTGCGTCGTGCAGGTCGCCGCGGCGATCGGAGCCGTCTACTTCGGCGCCCGCACCGCCATGTCCGTCGGCCGCGACCTGCGCCGCGACGTCTACCGCCGCGTCGACTCGCTCAGCGGGCTCGAGGTCGGCGGCTTCGGCACGGCCACCCTGATCACCCGCGGCACGAACGACGTGCAGCAGGTGCAGATGCTCGTGCTGATGACCCTCAACTTCATGGTCTCCGCGCCGATCATGTGCGTCGGCGGCATCGTCTTCGCCCTGCGCGAGGACGCCGGCCTCTCCTGGCTGGTCTGGGTGTCGGTGCCGCTGCTGTTCGTCGTGGTCGGCTTCCTGGTGTTCCTGCTGCTGCCGCTGTTCCGCCTCATGCAGGACCGGATCGACGGGATCAACAGCGTGCTCCGCGAGCAGATCACGGGCATCCGCGTGGTGCGCGCCTTCGTGCGCGAGCCGTTCGAGTCCGAGCGGTACCGCAAGGCCAACGCGGCGATCACCGAGGTGTCGATCAAGGTCGGCAACATCTTCGTGCTGATGTTCCCCGCGATCATGATGATCCTGCACCTGGCCACCGCGGCCGTGCTGTGGTTCGGCGGGCAGCGGGTCGACGCAGGTCAGATGCAGGTGGGCTCGCTCACCGCGTTCCTGCAGTACCTCCTCCAGATCCTCACCGCCGTGATGATGGGCGTCTTCATGGTGATGATGATCCCCCGCGCGGTCGTCTGCGCCGAGCGGATCCAGCAGGTGCTCGACGCCCGCACCAGCCTCACCACACCTGAGGGCGGAGTCCCGACGCCCGCGCGCGGCCGCGTCGAGTTCTCCGGGGTCGTCTTCGGCTACCCGGGCGCCGAGCGCCCCGTGCTCTCGGGCATCGACATCGTCGCGGAGCCGGGCCGCACCACGGCCGTCGTCGGCTCCACCGGCGCCGGCAAGACGACCCTGCTCGGCCTCGTGCCGCGCCTGTTCGACCCGCAGGAGGGCACCGTCACGATCGACGGCGTGCCCGTCTCCTCCCTCGACCGGGCGCAGCTCGCCGAGGTGATCGGGCTCGTGCCCCAGCGCCCCTACCTCTTCTCGGGGACGATCGCCTCGAACCTGCGCTTCGGCCGCCCCGACGCGACGGACGCCGAGCTGTGGGAGGCGCTGCGCATCGCCCAGGGCGAGGACTTCGTGCGGAGCAAGGAGCACGGGCTCGACGAGCCGGTCTCGCAGGGCGGCACCAACGTCTCCGGCGGGCAGCGCCAGCGGCTCTGCATCGCGCGGGCCCTCGTCGCGAAGCCGCGGGTCTACCTGTTCGACGACTCGTTCTCGGCGCTCGACGTCGCGACCGATGCGCGGCTGCGGGAGTCGCTGGCCGACGCCACCACCGACGCGACAGTGATCATCGTGGCCCAGCGGGTGTCGACCATCCGCCACGCCGACCAGATCGTCGTGCTCGACGCGGGCCGCGTCGTCGGCCGCGGCACGCACGACGAGCTCCTCGAGACGAACGCGACCTACCGCGAGATCGTCGAATCCCAGCTGAGCGTCGAAGGAGTGTCCTGAGATGGCGCGCACACGCGACACCACCGTCCCCGAGGAGACGACGTCCCCCGAGCCCGAGTTCGAGCCCGGCGAGGGTGACGGCGGCATGTTCGGGGACGGGCCGCCCGCCCGCAAGGCGCAGAACTTCTGGCCCTCGGCCAAGCGCCTCTTCTCGCTGCTCGGCCCCGAGCGCGCCCGGATGGTCCTCGTGGTCGCCCTGGTCTCGCTGTCGGTCGTCCTCACCGTCATCGCGCCCAAGATCCTCGGGCAGGCGATGGACACGATCTTCAACGGCGTGATCGGCTCCCAGCTCCCCGCCGGCGTCCCGCTCGAGCAGATCATCGAGCAGCAGCGCGCCTCGGGCAACGGCACCTTCGCCGACATGCTGGCCAAGACCGACATCGTGCCCGGCGCGGGCATCGACTTCGTGGTCCTCGGCCGCCTGATCATCATCGTGCTGCTGATGTACGTCGTCGCGTCGGTGCTCATGTGGGCGCAGGGCTACATCCTCAACGGCCTCGTGATGCGGGTGGTCTTCGGCCTCCGTCAGGACATCGAGGCGAAGCTCAACCGCCTCCCGCTGCGCTTCTTCGACACCCGGCAGCGCGGCGACGTGATGTCGCGCGTCACGAACGACGTCGACAACATCCAGACGGCGCTGCAGCAGGCCTTCTCGCAGCTGGTGCAGTCGGTGCTCACCATCATCGGCATCGCCGCGATGATGTTCATCGTCTCGTGGCAGCTCGCGCTGATCGCGCTGATCTCGATCCCGCTCTCGGGCGTGATCGCGGGCGTGATCGGCGCCCGCTCCCAGAAGCTCTTCGCCGCCCAGTGGAAGAACACGGGCGCGCTCAACGGCCACATCGAGGAGACCTTCTCCGGGCTCGAGATCGTCCGCGCCTTCGGCCGCGACCGCGAGATGCTCGAGGAGTTCGACCGCCGCAACGACAGCCTCTACACCGCCTCGTTCGGCGCCCAGTTCGTCTCGGGCATGATCATGCCCGCGATGACCTTCGTCTCCTACCTCTCCTACGTGCTCATCGCCGTGGTCGGCGGCCTGCGGGTCGCCTCAGGTCAGCTGACGCTCGGCGACGCGACCGCGTTCATCCAGTACTCGCGCGAGTTCACCCAGCCGGTGACCCAGCTGGCGAGCATGGCGAACATGCTGCAGTCCGGCGTCGCCTCGGCCGAGCGCACGTTCGAGCTGCTCGACGCCGAGGAGCAGGAGCCGGAGACGGCGACCGCGTCGCTCCCGCAGCGCACCGACGGCCACGTGGAGTTCGAGGGCGTCTCGTTCTCGTACGACCCGGAGCAGCCGCTGATCGAGGACCTGACCTTCTCGGCGCAGCCCGGGCAGACGGTCGCCATCGTCGGTCCGACCGGGGCGGGCAAGACCACGCTGGTCAACCTGGTCATGCGCTTCTACGAGCTCACCGGAGGGCGCATCCTGCTCGACGGCGTCGACATCACGAGCCTCGCGCGCGGCGATCTGCGCTCGCGCGTGGGCATGGTGCTGCAGGACGCGTGGCTCTTCCAGGGCACCATCCGCGAGAACATCCGCTACGGGCGCCTGGACGCGACCGACGAGGAGATCGTCGACGCGGCGAAGGCCACCATGGTCGACCGCTTCGTGCGCCAGCTGCCCGACGGCTACGACACGGTGCTGGACGCCGACGGCGGCAGCGTCTCGGCGGGCGAGCGGCAGCTGATCACGATCGCGCGCGCGTTCCTCGCGAACCCGTCGCTGCTGATCCTCGACGAGGCCACCTCCTCGGTCGACACCCGCACGGAGCTGCTCGTGCAGCACGCGATGAACGCGCTGCGCACCGACCGGACCTCGTTCGTCATCGCGCACCGGCTCTCCACGATCCGCGACGCCGACACCATCCTGGTGATGGAGTCGGGCCGGATCGTCGAGCAGGGCGCGCACGAGGCGCTCCTGAAGCAGCGCGGTGCCTACTACGAGCTCTACATGACGCAGTTCCGCGGAGGAGGCGACGAGGCGGGCGAGCACGCCGCAGCGGGCGCGCTCCCGAGCGGGGGAGGGGTCGCCCCGTAGAGTAGGCGCGTGACCGACGCACGCCAGCAGCTCATCGAGTACATCGGCTCCGACGCCGTCTTCCACGGGGACTTCACCCTCACGAGCGGCAAGAAGGCGTCGTACTACGTCGACCTGCGCCGCGTGAGCCTCGACCACCGCGTCGCGCCGCTGATCGGGCAGGTCATGCTCGACCTCATCGCGCCCATCGAGCGCGTCGACGCCGTCGGCGGCCTCACCATGGGAGCCGACCCGATCGCCGCCGCGATCCTCCACCAGGGCGCCGCCCGCGGTCTCGCCTACGACGCGTTCGTCGTGCGCAAGGAGCCCAAGGACCACGGCCGCGGCCGGCAGGTCGAGGGCCCCGACCTCGAGGGCAAGCGCGTCGTCGTCGTCGAGGACACGTCCACCACCGGCGGCTCGCCGCTGGAGGCGATCGAGGCCCTGCTGAAGGTCGGCGCCGAGATCGCAGGAGTCGCCGTCGTCGTCGACCGTGCGACCGGGGCCCGCGAGATCATCGAGGACGCCGGCTACCCGTACTTCGCCGCGATCGGTCTGGCCGACCTCGGCCTGAGCTGATGGTCGACGAGGGGGGACGCGGCGGGGGCCCGGGAGGCGGCGACCACCCGGAGCCGGAGGGCCGCGGGTCCGAGGGCCGCGAGCCGGAGGGCCGCGAGCCCGAGCTTGCCGGATCGGAGACCTCCGAGCCGGAGCGTGCCGAGCCGGAGCGACCCGAGCCGGAGCGACCCGTCGGCAGCAGCGAGTGGCTGCTCCAGCAGCTCAGCGGCGGCCGCCTGAAGAGCATCTTCGACTCGCCCCGCCCCGTCCCTCCCGTGGAGGAGTCGCGCGCGGAGCGGACGTCCGGTCCTGCTGAGCCCGCAGCCGACGAGGCCCACGCGTCAGCGGAGGAGCGGAGGGTTGCGAGCGAGTCGGCCTCCTCCGCCGATGCGGCCGGACCGTCGTCGAGCGACCGCGACCGCGACAGCAACAGCGACAGCGACAGCGACAGCAACTCCGACGCGGCGCCGCGCCGTGCCCCTGCCGCTCCGGTCGGCCTGTGGCCGGGGGAGCCCGTGCTGAGCGCGACGCCCGCCGCCGAGGAGGCCGGCGGCGACCTCCCGAAACCCGCGGACGACTCCGCTCGGGTGGAGGAGCAGGACGCCGACCGCGGAACGGTCGGGGAGCCGGAGCGCTCCTCCGACCGCGACGGCGTCTCCGCCGAGGCACGGAGCTCTCGGGGCGGCGACATGGGGGCCCCCGACACGGGAGTCTCCGACACGGGAGCCCGCGCCATGGGAGTGCACGAGGCGGGTGCCCGCGAGGCGAGTGCCCGCGAGACGGGTGCCCGCGAGACAGGTGTCCGCGAGGCGGGTGCCGGTGGGACGACTGCCCGCGACACGAGTGCCTCCGACGCGGACGTGTCCGACGAGGACGCCTTCGACGCGTTCTTCGCCCCCCTCCGCGACGACGACGCCGACGGCTCCGGCTCCGACGCCTCCACCGATGCTGGCCGCACCGAGGTGCACCGCCGCGGGGCGGACTCCGTGCGCCCGGTCCTGCCGCACACCGACCCTCCCGCCGACCTGCCGACCGCCCCCGCCGGACTGCGCAGCGCCCACCGGCCGGACGACGAGCCCGATGCCGGGTCTTCGATCGACGTCGACCCGGCGGACCGCTCCGGCGCCCTCTACCCCGCTGACGGACGCCCGGTCGGCGCGACCCCGCCGACTCCGCGCGGGCCGACTCCGCCCGCCGTCTACGAGTGGCCCGACCCGCGCGGGGACTGGGACCAGCCGCCCGTGTGGGAGCAGGTCGTCGCTCCGCAGGACGAGCCCGACGAGGACGGCGGCGACGAGGAGCTGTGGCGCGAGACCGCCGGCGCCTACTCGTGGAACCTCGAGCCGGCCGCCGAGCCCGCCGACCGCGCCGAGCCCGCGCCCTTCCGCACCGCTCCCGCGGCCGCCCACGTCAACGCCGCTCCGCCGCGGAAGCGCCGCTCCGCCCGGTCCCGACCCGAGAGCCGCGAACGCGACTCGGCGCCCGCCGCAGCGCCCGCGTGGCGCACGCTCAGCCGACGCCGGCTCCTGATCGGCCTGATCGCGGCGGGTGCGGTGATCCTCCTCGCCGGGCTCTTCGCGATCGGCATCGCCGTCGGGAGCGCCGGCGGCCGAGCAGAGCCGCAGGCCGTCCCGGTCGTCAGCGAGACGCCCACGGCGGAGCCGACCCCCTCGCCCACGCCGACCGCGACCCTCCCGACCGTCGGACCGCTGCCCGTCGGCACCTGGGCCTGGAGCGCGCTCCTCGGCGGCGAGTGCGTCGAGCCCTTCGACTCCGTCTGGGCGGAGGAGTTCACCGTCGTGGACTGCGCGGGGGCCCACTCCGCCCAGCTCGTCTCCACCGCGGAGCTGACCGACGCGGTGTTCCCCGGCCAGGACGCCCTGGCCGTCACCGTCTCCTCGCTCTGCCAGGCGCAGGGCGTCGTGGACGTCGCCGCGGCCGAGACCTACGGCGACGTGCAGGTCGCCGGTGCGTTCCCCGTCACCCAGGAGCAGTGGGACGCGGGCGAGCGCAGCTACTACTGCTTCGTCGACCGGGCGGGCGGCGGCGAGCTGACCGGCTCCCTCGCCGGCACTCCCGCGGCCTGACGCGCGCCGTCGCTCGGGCCTCGGAGGACGCCGTTGGGCTCCGGCCCGGTGCACCCGGCCGAGCCGCGGAGCGCCCAGTAGGATCGCTCGTCGTGCAGGAGAACGAGGCGACCCCCGCGACCGGACCCACCGCCTCCGTGGAGCTCACCACGAACGGCGTCGGCCCCTGGCAGGGGGAGCGGCCCGAGGACGACCGCCTCGACCCGGAGCTGCTGGAGCGCGGCGACGCGCGCAACGTGGTCGACCGCTTCCGCTACTGGCGGATGGACGCGATCGTCGCGGAGCTCGACCGCACGCGGCACCCGTTCCACGTCGCGATCGAGAACTGGCAGCACGACATGAACATCGGCTCGATCGTCCGCAGCGCCAACGCGTTCGGCGCGGAGGGCGTCCACATCGTCGGCCGGCGGCGCTGGAACAAGCGCGGCGCGATGGTCACCGACCGCTATCAGCACGTCCAGCACCACGAGACGGTGGCCGACCTCGTGCAGTGGGCCGCGGAGGCGGACGTGCCCCTCCTCGCCGTCGACAACGTCCCCGGCTGCGTTCCGCTCGAGACCTACCGGCTCCCCGAGCGCTGCCTCCTGCTGTTCGGGCAGGAGGGACCCGGCCTCTCGGAGGAGGCGATCGCCGCCTCGGAGGCCGTGCTCGAGATCACGCAGTTCGGCTCGACCCGGTCGATCAACGCCTCGGCGGCGGCAGCCGTCGCGATGCACGCCTGGGTGCTGCAGCACGTCCGCTTCTGACCCCCGCGAGCCGCGGTGCCGTGTCAGGAACCGGCGCCCGACCCGCTGCCGGGCCGCCGGGACTCAGACCGCCGAATCCGGCGGGAACTCCGACTCCAGCGGCTCCGACGACAGGAGCTCGTGCACCCCGCTCAGCACCTCGTCCGGGCGGAACGGATAGCGCTCGATCTCGGCCTCGTCGCTGATCCCCGTCAGCACCAGCACGGTGTGCAGGCCCGCCTCGATGCCCGCGACGATGTCGGTGTCCATCCGGTCGCCGATCATCCCGGTGTTCTCGCTGTGCGCGCCGATCTTGTTCATCGCCGAGCGGAACATCATCGGGTTCGGCTTGCCGACGACGTACGGATCCTTGCCCGTCGCCTTCGTGATGAGCGCCGCGATAGCTCCCGTCGCCGGGAGCACGCCCTCGGCGCTCGGCCCCGTCGCATCGGGATTGGTGACGATGAAGCGCGCACCCGCGACGATCAGGCGGATCGCCTTCGTGATCGCCTCGAAGCTGTAATTGCGGGTCTCGCCCACGACCACGTAGTCCGGCGCCGTCTCCGTCATGATGAAGCCCGCCTCGTGCAGCGCGGTGGTGATCCCCGCCTCGCCGATCACGAACGCGCTCCCGCCCGGCTTCTGCGACGCGCAGAAGTCCGCCGTCGCCAGAGCGCTCGTCCAGATCCGCTCCTCCGGCACGTGCAGCCCCGACCCGCGCAGCCGCGCCGCCAGATCCCGCGGCGTGAAGATCGAGTTGTTCGTCAGCACCAGGAACGGCGTGCCCGAATCGGTCCACTCCTGGATCAGCTCGGGCGCGCCGGGGAGCGCCTTGTTCTCGTGCACCAGCACGCCGTCCATGTCCGTGAGCCAGGCCTCGACTTCACTGCGGTTCGTCGCCATGGGTCGATGCTATCGGCGGCACCCCCGCGCACGACGGCGACGACCGGCGAACCGCCCGGCTCCCTCCGCTGACGCCCCTGTGGAGGGACGACCGTCGTGCGCCGGACGGCCGGACCCCGGACCCGCACAGCCGCGAGCGGGATAGCCTGGGAGGCATGAGTGGCGAGAACCTGCTGGGCCCCGAACCGACCCTCCTCCCCGACGAGCCCGCGGTCACCGCGGCCCTCGCGAAGCACGCGAACCCGGGAGCCGTCGAATTCGCCGCCCTCGCCGCCGCCCACCCGCGCTCCCCGCTGGCCTGGGCACTGCTCGCCGACAGCGTCTGGGGCATCGACGCGGCCCTCCCCTCCTACGCCTACGCCCGCGTCGGCTACCACCGCGGTCTGGACCTCCTGCGATCCGCCGGCTGGCGCGGCCAGGGTCCCATCCCGTGGCGCCACGGACCCAACCGCGGTTTCCTCCTCGCCCTCTACGCCCTCCGCCGCGCCGCCGACTCGATCGGCGAGACGGAGGAGGTCGCGCGACTCACCCATTTCCTTCAGCAGGCCGATCCCGCCGCCATCGACGAGATCGAGCGCTATCACGAGGACGCGCTTCCCCCCACTGCCGCCATCGTCATCCTCGGCAACGACTAGGCGGCGCCGGGGACGCGGTCCCGGGGGCGTCGGGCTCGGAGGCCGGCCCGGAGGGCTTGAGGCGGAGTCGCGATCCCGTCCACCCGCAGTCCTGCGCATCGTCTCCTGTCGGCGTGCCACCCGCCGGCGAGGATCCGGCGGAAGCCCGACCGCTCAGGTCCTCCTCGTCCCTTCCCCTGGGTAGTGTTCGCTCCTGTGACGCTCTTCTCGGACCTCCCCGTCCTTCCCGTCCTCAGGCGCGCACGCGAGCGCGATCGCCTCGCGTCCGCGGAGGCGGGCTGCTGGGCGTGACACGGTCGGCCGGGGAGGCTCCGGTGAGCCGGTGGCGCCTGCGGGTCGCCGGGACCACGGCGGTCCTCGCCTTTCTGCTCCTGCTCGTCTGCGCCGATCCCTTCGGATCGGACTCCTCGCGGCAGTTCGTCCGGATCGCCCGCTCCCATGATCCGACTGGTCTCGTCCACGCCCTGGGTGGAGAAGGGATCGCAGTCTGCGCTCTCGCCTCACCGGCTGCAGCGGCGGCAGCCGCGCTGGTGGCGGCGAGCAGCCGTCGACCCTTCGTCCCCGCACTCGGAGTGCTCGCGCTGCTCGAGGGGGCGTCGACCGTCGAGATGATCGTCACTCCGCCGTCGGTCGGTGGCGTGCTGTACGGCCTCCTCTCGGTTCTCGCGGGCACGGCGGTCGGGGCGCTGGTCGGCACGATCCTCCGACGAGTCGTCCCGAATCGATCCGCCGCACGCTCACTGCGGATCCTCTGGCGCACGTGGCTCGCCGTCCTCCTCGCCGTCGCACTGCTCGCCGCGGTGGCGGTGCCCCTCTTCGTCCGCCCCGTTCTCGATCCCGTGGGGGGAGCCGATGCGCTCGTGGTGCTGGGTCCTGCTACTGATCGCAGGGTCGGCCGTGCGCTCGCTCTGCTCGAGGAGCACCGGGATGTCACCCTCGTGCTCTCGACTCCGCGCCTGGAGAACGGTTCGTTCGCCCGAGCCGAATGCGATGCCGGCGAGGAGGTCAGAGTCGTCTGCTTCACTCCCTCCCCGTTCACTACGGGCGGTGAGATCTCCGAGCTGAACACGCTCTCCTCGGAGTACGACTGGACCTCGGTGGCACTGATGACCTCCACTCCGCATGTGACCCGGGTCCGCACGATCGCGTCTCGCTGCCTGCGCACACCGTTCTCGGTCGGCTCGGTCGACGAGCCGCGGCGGGTGAGCGAGTGGACTCTGGCGGTGGTCTATCAGGTGCTGGCGTTCGGCAAGCTGCTGATCCTGCAATCCTGTGAGAGCGGCCGCTCGTGAAGAAGGATCCGCCCCTTGGGCCCCCCTTCTAGGGGCGGAACCATGGATCCGCGTCGTCGTTCCCGGAAAACGACAGAGTCTCTTCTGCTTCCCTCCGCGGTCGGGGGGTGCGGCCGTCGACAGCCGATGGCGGGATGATCCGAGCATGAGGGGATGACGACGACTCTCGAAACAGGATCCGGATCCCGCCGCACGTTCCTCCGCTACGGAGGGGCCGCGGCCGCGGCCGCCGTCGTCGCCGCACCCGCCGCGGAAGCCGCGGACGAGACTATACCTGCGACCCGCGTCAACGGAATCCACAACTACCTCGAATTCGCCGGGACCACTGACGAGGACAAGCTCCGCGCCGCGATCGACTATTTCGTCGCCGCTCGCCAAGAGGTCACGTTGACGATCTCGAAGAGCTTCAAGATCACGCGCACCCTCGTGATCGACTCCTCGTACATCTCGCTCGAGTTCACCTGCGGTCCGCTGAATGCGACCGCCATCACCAGCGGTCCTGCTCTCACGGTGATCGGCAGTGCCACGTCCGGCTACCCCAACAACAGGGCGGCGATCACCGGACTCCGTCTGCTGGGGCCGGGAGCGTCCGCGACGGCCAGCACCGGAATCCTGTTCAACACCGACAGCACGACTGCCGCCACCACGCGCGGGCTCGGACTCTGGGGCCTGGAGATCTCGGGCTTCGGGACCGGCGTGTCCTTCGAGAACGATGCGTTCCTGATCAGCTTCTACAACTTCCACATCTTCCGCTGCAGGACGGCCGTTTCCATGCCCGCAGGCAGAGTCAACTACGGCGAGAACATCAAGTTCATCGGCGGTGGTATCGGCACCAGCACCCTCGGCGTCTACAACGCCAACCCGAACGGCGAGCTGCACTTCGTCTCGACGTCGATCGACTTCTGCGTGCAGGCCGTGAAGGTCGACGCGGGTCGGGTGATCCTGCACCAGCCGCATATCGAGATCAACGAGAGCGGCGCGAACTCCACGCTCTCGCAGTTCGTCACCGGGTCGAGTACAGCTGCGCAGATCTCGATCTCAGGCGGACACCTCTTCTTCCATCAGGTCCCGGTGGCCAACTACCTCTTCGAGACCACTGCAGGAGGGTGGGGCGGCGGAATCCAGGTCCATCAACTGTCGATGTTCAATACGCAGATGAAATCGGGATATCTCGCCGGTGGCACTGCGAAGGTCCGCATCAGCCAGCACGTCACCTCGGACGGGAACGGCAGCGGTTCGGGGCAGGGGTCGATTCTGCATTCGAAGGCGGCGAACAAGCTCGTCGACGGGAACTTCTCTCTCGCAGCGCCCGTCGACGCGTTCCTCAACGGCGCCGACGCGACGAGCCGCACCACCAGCCCGTCCATGACGCTGACCACCAGCGGCAACCAGCTGCTGATGACCCGAGTGGCCGGCGGTCCCGGTCCGGCGGTCTCCATCGACGTCCCCGTCACAGCGGGGCTGCTGTACGGCGTCGACTTCACCATCGCGGGATCCACGTCGACGGGCACGATGTACGTGTCCGAATCCTTCGTCGCCGTGACCGGCGTGTCCTCGTCGGGGATCCCGATCGTCGCTCGGAGCAGCGCTCGCCCGGTGTCGAATCTCGACCTCGCCGGCGCGAACGCGCAGGCTCCCTTCCGCAAGACCTATCAGCAGACGACCTGGAACCGGGTCGCTCCTGCGTGGGCGACGCACTTCCGGCTGCGGTTCACCTTCGGATCGGTGACAGCAGGAGTGACTCGCTTCTCGGAGATCGTCATCACCGAACTCTGACGGGGGCGGCGGGTGACGGACCTCGAGAAACCCGACTGGTAGCGTCAGACCATCCCTCGCCGGCCGAGGTCGTCCGCTCCGTCGCCGAAGCGGGCGTGTCGCGGTCCGATCACAGGCCGTGGTGCCCTCTCCCAGGTCGTCTCGTGGTGCCCGGGGCGGTCCGCCGAAGAGACGAACGAAGGAGAAGCACGCGAATGATCCGGGCGCTCTTCTCCGTGAAGGACTTCTCCGGCTCGAGCAACCCCTACATCGAGCTGCTCGTCGGTTCGTTCCCGGCGTCGGTGGAACCGGTCGCGTTCACCTGGCGACGTGCCCTTCTCGGGCGCTACGACGTCTTCCACGTGCACTGGCCGGAGTACCTCTTCCGTGCCCCGCGCGGCCCGCGCCGCTGGCTGAAGTCCGCCCTCGCCTTCGGGCTCATCGCCCGGCTGCTCGCGTCGGGGACGCCGGTCGTCGTGACGATGCACAACCTCCGACCGCACGAAGCGGGCAGTGCCGTCGAGACTCTCCTCGCGCGCTGGCTGGACCGGCTCACGGACGTCCGCATCTATCTGAACGAGTCCGACGAGAACGACCTGGACCGGGGAGTCGTCGTCCTGCACGGCGCCTATCCGGAGGCGGCCTCTGTCCCGGGCCCCCGTGAAGCGGGTCGGCGCATCCTGTTCTTCGGGCAGATCCGACCCTACAAGGGACTCGAGGAGCTGATCGCGGCCTTCAGCGCACTCACCGACGGCGAACTCGTCATCGCCGGCGCGGCCGCTGTCCCCGAGTACGCCGACGAGGTGCGCAGAGCGGTCGGAGCCGACGGTCGCGTCCACCTGCGGCTCGGCCACATCGACGACGCCGAGCTGGACGAGCTCCTGGCAGGCGCGGACCTCGTCACCCTGCCGTACAAGTACCTCTACAACTCCGGAGCCGCGCTGCTCGCCCTCGGCGCGCGGAAGACGATCCTGGTCCCGGCGACCGGATCGACGCGGGCCCTCGCCGCGGAGGTCGGGAGCGGCTGGGTGGAGCTGTTCGACGGCCTCGTGTCGCCGGCGGCGTTGGAGGCGGGCCTCGAGCGAGCGCGCCGGCACGGAGAGAGGGAGCGACCCGACCTGTCCAAGCGCGAGCGTTCCCTCGTGGGAGCGCTGCACGGCGCCGTGTACGAGGCGCTCGTCGCTGCAGGCCGAGGTCGAGGACGAGGCGGGAAGGGGAGGAGAGCGGCGACGCTCGCTCGCCTCCGCGCAGACCCCCGCTTCCTCCGGCATTCCGAGCTGAATCGATGAACGAGCCGCAGGGAGTCGAATGAGGCGTTCAGCGCCGAGCCGCCGTTCACGTACCAGGACTACTTCGAGGGGACAGGACGGACCGGGTCGGAGTACACCCTCTTCGACGATCTCGACTCCGCTGTGGCTCACGCGACGCGGATCCGGCTGCACTCCTAGACGCCCGCTGGCTGCGTGGGATCCGGCGCCCCTGCTGGACGCCTTCCCGATCGACCGCTGGCGGCGCTGAGGACGGGCCGTCAGCGCCGCACTCGGCGCGGTGCCGCCAGCACCGCGTCGAGCAGCTGTGCGAGGTCGGCGGCGCGACGGTGCCAGCCGTACTGCTCCGCGTAGTCCGAGCCCTCCCGGTTGGGTCCCGACGCCGCAGCCTCCAGCGCGGACCGCAGCCCGTTCTCTGCGCCCGCAGGGTCGTCGTAGAGCCAGACGCCGGGGGCGGAGCGGGCTCGCAGTGCAGGGGAGGCGGAGGAGACGATCCTGAGGCCGGCGGCGAGGTACTCGAAGTACTTCATCGGGCTGCGACCCGCGTTGCCCGGGTCGTCCGAGAGCGGGAGCAGCCCGACGCGGGCGCTCTTCAGCAGCGCGGGCGCCCGGGAGTAGGGCACGGCGCCGAGCAGCTCCACGTTCGCGGGCAGCGTCTCCACGTTCTTCGGGAGCGGACCGGCGAGTCGGAAGGGGACGTCAGGGAACGCCGAGGCGAGCATCCGGACTCCTCCCCAGTCGAAGCGGCGGTCGAGCGCCCCGAGGTAGACGACTCCCGCACGCTCGGCACCGAGACCGTGGAACCGCTCGTACTCGACTCCGTTCTCGAGGACCAGTGTGCGCTCCGGCGCGGCCACTCCCTCGGAGACCGCGCGCAGCACCGGCTCCGACGTGGCGACGAGAGCGTCCGCCCGCTCGAGGAGCTCGATCTCCGCCGCCCGCATCCCCGGTTCGAAATGAGCGTCCGTGGGCCGGTAGACGACACGCTTCGGCTGCAGGAGCTCGAGGAGCGGCACGCCCATCAGGGGCTGGTCGACGATGAGGACATCAGGACGCATCGCCCCACTGGGCGCCCGCCAGGGCCGCAGCGGCACCCGCAGAGACGGCGTCCGCATCCGCGCCGGGAGCGATCCCAGTGGGGCGACGGTGAGCGGTTCGGCGTGCACGACGCCCGCCGCGTCCGTGCGTGGACCTCGCAGCGCAAGACCGAAGCGGGCCCGCACGGTGGCGTCCCGCAGGCGCCCCGCGTGCAGGAGCGAGGACGGCGTCGAGACGTGCGTCACCGTGTTCCCGAGGCGCGAGAGCTCGCGAGCCAGGTGGTGGCTCCCCACTCGGAAGACCCCGACCTCGGCGGTGTGGCTCGCGAAGACGATCTTCACGGGCGCCCGACCGGTCCGGAGGCGTCGACGAGGAGGTCGACGAGTCGTCCTCGCTGCATCCGCAGCGCCGACACGGAGTCTCCGACGCGCCTCCAGTAGTCGGACGGGTCCTCCCGCAGCTCAGCGATCTGGTCGCGGATGAGCGAGAGATCGGCGTCGAAGGCGTTGTGCACGAACCGGTCGATCCCGAGGTCGTCGTAGGCACCCCAGCCCTTCCGCTCGTAGCTCAGATGGACACTCGGAACGCCGCTGCGGATGGTCTGGATGCTGCCGTGCAGCCGGACCGAGACCACGACCGCCGGCCGATCCGCGACCCCGCTGCCGACCGCGTCGCGGAGCAGGCGGAATGGCCCTTCGTGGCCGAGCCGCTCGTAGAACTGCGGATCGTTGTTGCCGCGAGCGGTGGCTTGAGCGAGCAGCTCCGACTCCGGATCGCGCGCGAGGGCGTCGATCCGCGACTCGTAGGCGGCACGTCGCGACCGGCTCGAGGACAGCGCGCGGGCGACGATCCCGACGGGCCCGGGAGCTCCGGCCCGCACGACGGTCCTCGGATCGAACTCGTCGGGGAGGCCCAGAAGGGCCATGTCGGGAGCGCGGTGCACGTTCGCGAGGCCGGACAGCTCCTCGACGGAGCGGTCGTCCCGGGCGAAGACCCCGACGGCGCGGGCCAGTCGCGCCGCGATCACACGGCGGGTCCCGAGATTGAGCGGCCCGATGCTCTGCGGAAGGTAGACGAACGGAACGCGGTCGCTGCGCCGGGGCATCTGGACGAAGTTGGTGCACATCATCTTGACGACTTCGACGGGATTCTTGGTGCGGAGGTAGCCGCCCCCGACGCCGACGACGAGGTCGGACCCGGCGATCGCCCGCGCGTAGCCGGCGCTCCGGTGGCCGGAGAGCAGCGCGACCCCGCCGCGTCGCAGCGTCTCGAGGCTGCCGATGCTGCCGGCACGGCCGGTGAGGGGGTGCAGGACACGCTCGTAGAGCTCGTCGTCGAAGCTCGCGGGGTCGAGGGCGACGAGCGTGATCTCCGCCGTCGGCAGGGCCGACAGGACCAGCTCCCGCGCCTCCTCGACCAGCAGGCCGTCGCCGGAGTTGGTGGTGCTGTACGCGTGGACGATCGTGACCCTCATCGTGCGGCCTCCTCGAAGACGCGAGCATGCGCTGCGATGGAGTCCGACCACTGGAATCGTCGAGCGTTGATCAGACCCCGGCTCCGCAGGTCGTTGCGGAGGGACGGATCGGCGACGATCTCGCGCATGTGATCGGCGATCGCCGTCGCGCCGATGTCGGTGAGCGTCAGCGCCGCGCCGCCCGCCACCTCGGCGAGCGACCCGCGATCGCTGCAGATGACGGGAACGCCGCACGCCATGGCCTCGACGACCGGGAAGCCGAAGCCCTCGTAGGTGGAGGGGAAGCAGAAGGCGAGCGCTCCCCGGAGCAGCGGGACGAGCGCCTCATCCGGTACGCGGCCGAGGTAGCGCACGCCGCGGGTTCCGCGAACCGCCTCGAGGATCGCGTCGCTCTCCCACGCCGGAGCGCCGGACACCAGGAGCGGCACCCCCGTCTCGTCGAAGACCTTCGAGGCGGCTCGGCACAGCTCGATGATGTTCTTGCGGGGGTCGAGGTTGCCCGCGTAGAGGAAGTACGGGCCGTCGATCCCCAGCTCGTCGAGCGCGACGGAGTCCTGGTCGGTGGAGCGGGTGTTGAACGTGTCGTGGTCGATCCCGTGCGGGATGGTGACGATCTTCCCGGCGGCGTCGGGTGCGACAGTCGCGATGTCCCGGGCGGAGGAATCGGAGACCGTGATGATCGTGGTCGAGAGTGCTGCGAGACGCGCGACGCGCAGGCGCCACAACCGGTCGGAGCTCCGGCTGCGCACATCGTCCACGTGGAGTGTCGCCAGCCCGTGGATCGTGCCGACGATCGGGAGGCGGCTCGGAACCAGCGGCCCCGTGTCCGCGGGGAAGTGGAGGACGTCGATCCCGGAGGGGCGGAGCCTCGGCAGCACGAGTCCCTCATAGGCGCCGTAGACGGCGCTGCGGGCTCGGCCCCCCTCGATCGGAGGTCGGGACAGCACGTGCTGCACGCCGTGTCCGGCGAGCCCGCTGTAGACGGTGCGGGCGTATCGGGTGTTGCCGCCGACCTGTCTGTCGAGGACACGGGCGGAGACGAGCACTGTCGTCATGGCTTCCTCCTCCGAGGGGCGGTCGGCAGCAGGCCGAGGTAGAGCCGCTCGAGCATCTGCGACTGGTGCTGCACGGTGTTCAGGGCGAGGGCGTGCTCGGCGGCGGCGACGAGACGGGAACGGGCCGCCAGGTCCTCCAGATCGCCCCAGTACGACGCCACATCGTGGGGGGAGTGCGCGACCAGGGGCAGGCCGAGGCGATCGAAGGCGGGGATGTCCCGCACGACGAGGGCCAGCCCCATGCCGTGCGCCTCCAGAACGGCCATCGGCATCCCCTCCCACTGCGCGCTGTGCAGGTACACGTCGGCATCGCCCAGTCGGCGGAGCGCCTCGTCGCGGCTGAGCCAGCCGGTGACGTGGACGCCGGCCTGGTCGAGGGCGGTGCGGTGACGCCCCTCGCCTCCGCCGATCCACGTCGCGTCGACGGAATGGCCGGCGGCGCGCACGGCCTCCACGGCCTCGGCGAAGAATCGGGGATCCTTGTGCGTCGAGAGCCGACCGGCGCCGACGAGGCGGAGAGGCCTCGGCCCGCCGGGGCGAGTGGCGGGCGGGAGCGAGGCGGGCACCGAGTTGGGGACGTGCACGACCTCCGCCCGGCTGAACGGCCACCGGCTCAGACGGGCCTCGCGAGCTGAGCAGGCGGCGAACACGGTGGTGTTGAAGGCGAGGACGCCCTCGAAGACCCGGAACGCCGCCCGGGCGGGCAGCGGGAGGTCTCGGCGCTCGAAGCCGTAGCAGTGCGGCGTGTAGACGATCGGACGTCGCCGGCCCGCCCGGACCGCGAGGCGCGCGTACGCTCCGCCGAAGCTGGAGTGCGCGTGCACGACAGCGCCCGGCATTCCGGCCAGAACCGTTCGCAGAGCGCGGACTCGGGCGACGTGCCCTGTCGGCAGCGCCGTCACGCCTGCGAACGACGCGAAGGCGCTCTCCGGTACCGGAGAATCCTCCCGCGGTGAATACACGAGCCTGTGCTGGAAGGCGGGCGTGGCCGCTACGTAGTCGCTGATCGCCGACGCGGTACCTGCGCCGAAGCTCTCCGTCACGTGCACGATCGTGCGCTCGCCTTCGCGCCAGTCCTCAGCGAGTGTGGATCCGCTTGTCAACCGTTCGCGCCCTTCCGGCTTGGCCGAGCCGTGGAAGGCTCCGGTCCCTGTCGATGCCCATCGGACAGGATCCCTCACCGACCACGCGGTCCGTCGGCATGACTCCGTGAGCGATCCTATGTGCTCCCGGCCGACGGTATGAGGTCGAAAGGGGACCACCTCCGGGGGACCGGGACCGTGGTTAGTCTGTAGTCCTACAGAGCTGAACGGAGCTGCTGCAGGAGACGATCGATGATCGATCACGTCGGAGATGAGGCGCGCGATGGCTCGAGGGGGCGCTGCGACCGCGACGACGCGAGAGGGCGCGGCGCGTCTGGATGTCGTCCAGCGGCTTCTGTTCCTCGCCATCGTCTTCATGCCGTTCCAGCAGGCGCTCACCATTCAGGTCGGCTCTCCGCTGAAGATCACCGAGATCGCCGTCATCCTGGCCATCGGCTTCTCCGTGATCACCGTCCAGAAGGACCGGTACACGCCGGTGGGACGGGAGATCGTGCTGGGGCTCGGTGCGCTGGTCGTTCTGGCGACGATCTGGGCATTCCTGTTCAAGCAACCCGAGGTTCCAGCCGCCTACGGCTATGACCTGGGCTTCACCAACGACATGATCCTCTACTGCGGATACGCTCTGCTGGCCCTCGCGGTCTGGTGGTACGTCGGCCACCGACTGGGATTCCAGGACATGGAGCGGGCTCTCTCGATCGCCGTCCGCCTCGCTTTCGTCTTCTGCGCGATCCAGCTGGCCCTCCACCTCGCCGGGGTCCCGCTGCCCGCTCTCCTCAACTCGACGATTCAGATGGGGGCGACCTTCGGCGTCAGCCTGCCGAGGAACGGCCCGTTCCTCGAGGGGAACTACCTCGGTTTCTTCGCCGGGATCGCGCTGTTCGCCTGCCTGCGCCGTCGCGACCGCATCGGAATCGCCGCCGCCGTCGCCTGCCTCGTCTACTCGCAGTCGACGTCGGCACTGATCGCGACCGTCTCTGCGGCGGTCCTCACGGCGACGCTCCGCCCCCAGCGGGGAGTGGGAGTGCAGATCTTCAGCGTCGGCGCGCTGGGCGCGGTGATCGTCCTGCTCGTTCCCGCCCTGCAGCGCTTCGTCCTCGCGCAGCTCTCGAAGCTCGGACTGGGCACAGGCGCCGTCGACGTCGGCACCCGCTCGCTGAACGTCCGATCCCAGTCGTCGAGCACGGGCTTCACCATGGCCGCGGACAATCCGCTGTTCGGAGTCGGACCCGGCCGGTTCGGCGTGTGGAGGACCGACTACTCCCAGGCGGTGGCGGGGCTCACCTCGAACGGCGCCTCTCGCGGTCTCGCGAACAACGTCTACGCCCAGCTCGCTGCCGAGACCGGAGTGATCGCCCTGGCCCTCTTCGCCGTCCTCCTCGTGATGCTGATCGTGCGGGGATATCGGCGCAACGGGACGGCACTGGGTCTGGGGGTCTTCCTCGCCGTCGCTCTGGCCTCCGCCCCCGCGTGGACCGCCTTGACCGTGTGGATCGCGCTGGCGTACGCCGCATCGCTCGCCTCCGAGCCGCTGCCGGCGACGACCTCGATCGCCCGGTCCGGCCTCGACTCGGAGCGACGGGCAGCGGCGGTGTCGCGATCCATGGCGGTGCGTCCGGCGCCGTCCACCGGTCGGCACCGGCAGTTGTCGGATCGACGGTGAGCTCCGCACCCGCGACGACCGAGCTCTCCCTCGATGATGCGGTACACCTCGCACACGCCCTCACCGCGCACCTCTCCTCCACGCACGGGCTCCGCGCCCTGTTCATCAAGGGGCCCACCGCCCATGCACAGGGCATCCGCACGAGACGCGTGTCCAGCGATGTCGACGTGCTCGTCCACCCGGCGGACGTCCAGCGCCTCGTCGACCTGCTGGCCGAGCGCGGATGGATCCCCCGGCCCGACCGCCCGGCCCCGCGCGCGTACCCGGTGCACTCCGTGACCCTGTTCCATCCGCAGTGGACCTGCGACATCGACGTGCACGACCGCTACCCCGGATTCTTCGCAGAGCCGGAGGAAGTCCTCGACGTGCTGTGGACGTCGCACCGGACCGTGACGATCGCGCACAGGAGGGTCGCTGTGCCCTCCCCGGTCGCGGGCGCGGTCGTCGTCGCGCTCCACGCGCTGAAGGATCCCCTCCTTGCCCGGAGCACGTCCGAGCTCGAGTCGGTCATCGGGTTCCTCAGGGGCGCGAGCGAATCGGACCGGGAGGCGCTGCTCCTGCTCGTCGAGAGCACCCGCAGCGCCTACCCCCTCCGCCCGGTGCTCCACGCCCTCGGGCTGGACGTGCCGGACGACCTGGCCGTGCACGAGCGCCGGTTGTGGGATCTGCGGGTGGCCGGAACGGGGCGGTCCAGCTATCACTGGGCGCTCGCCTTCGTCGAGGCCACAGGGAAGCGGCGCATCGTGCTGATCGTGTCCGCGCTGACGACCGTGATCGGTCTCACACGCCGGGCGCGCCGGAGGGTTGCGGAGACGGGGATGGTCCGCTTCGATCGGCCGTCGTTGTCAGATCTGCGGGCGTTCCTCGGGCTCGTGCGCTCGCTCGCCGCCGATCGTCGACGCCGTCGCCGAGAGAATGCGACCCACTCGTGACCACCGTCGATCCGGGAGCTCTGGATCACGCCGTGTGGGCGCGATCCGATCAGCTGGCCTTCGTCGAGGACGACGCGCAGGCGGTGCTGCTGAACCTGTTGTCGCCGTTTCCCGTGCCCCTCGTGCTGAAGGGCACGGCGCACGCGATCTGGAGAAGGCTCGAGCATCCGTCCACGACCGTCGAGATCCTCGCGGGGCTCGCCGACGAGTTCGGCGTCCCCCGAGAGGTCCTCGAGGAGGACGTGCTCAGTTTCCTCCTGGAGCTGAGCACAGCAGACGTGGTCCACAGGCTGCCCTCGCGCTGAAGGTGAGACATCGTGCAGCAGTGTGCGCCGTGCGGGGGGTGTGAACGGCGGTCGTGACGGCGGCCTTTCCTCCGTACTGTTCGGGAATGGGAGCATCATCGCGGGATCGAGGACGACGGGCGCTTCTGAGCCTGACGGCGGCAGCGGGCGCGGGCGCCGTGACGGCGGTGGCGACGGCCCCCCCGGCGACAGCGGCCAACGCCTTCCCGGACGCACGGCTGGACGGCTTCCGGGACTCGACCGAGTTCCCGGGAGCGACTGCTGAGCAGCGGCTCCGGGCCGCTCTCGACGCGGCTCACGCCCTCGCGACCGAGTCCTTCCTGGTCGTCTCCGAGCCCGTCGTGCTGACAGCACCCTTGACGATCGACCTCTCGCGTGTGTCGATGGAGTTCGCCGGAGGCGATGTCGATGCGATGGCGGTGTCGGGATCGGCGCTCGTCCTCACCGCCTCCGAGGCCTCCGATGATGCGCCGCACACGCGCGTGAGCCTGCGCGGACTGCGCCTCACGGGTCCCGGCCGAGCGGCTCCTGGATCCGTCGGCCTCGAGCTGTCCTCGGCGACAGGCGTCCGAGGCGCAGGACTGTACGGAGTGGAGATCATCGGATTCGAGACGGGTGTCCGGTTCGGTCCCGGCGCCGAGCATCTGCGCCTCTTCCACGTGGCCGTGGAGGAGTGCGGCACGGGCGTCCTGGTCGCCGGCACTGCCCCTGGGTCGAATCTCGCGATGGTCGGCGGTTCTGTGCGCTCGTGCACGACGGGACTGTCCTCCGCGTCGACCAGTGGCGAGCTGCACACGACGTCGCTGGCCATCAGCGGATGCGATCGCGCGGTCGAGGCTTCAGGGGGTGCCGTCACGCTGCACGCTGCGACCGTCCGCCTGACCCCGGCGAGCACGGTCAGCGCGTTCTCCACCGCTGCGACGACGACGGCCAGGATCAGCATCAACGGCGGCACGGTCTCCGCCGCCGCCCCGCTGGCGGCGGCCACAGTCTTCGAGACGGCTCACAGGAGCTGGGGAGGCGGGATCGTCGTGACGAGCACCTCCTTCCGCAACGTCGCTCCGGCATCGGGCTACCTCGTCGGAGGGACCGGACTCGTCCGGTTGGCGGACGTCTCGATCCTGGACGAGCCCTCCGTCGTGCCGACCTCGGTTCTCGTCCACCGCGCCGCGAACCGGCTCGTCGATGGAGCCTTCGATGTGGGCACGGTCGCGGACGCGTACCTGGACACTCCGGACGCCACCTCTCGGAGTGCGAGCCCGTCGGCCACGCTCGCCGTCGCGTCAGGGCGGCTCCTGGTCCGGAAGACAGGCACCGGACAGACGAGTCTCTCGTTCGATGTGCTCAGCAGACCCGGGCGGGTCTACGCCGCCGACCTCGTCATCGGACAGGCCGCTGCGAACGGGTCGATGATCGTCTCGGAGTCCTTCGTCACCGTCTCCGGTCGTGACGCCCGCGGCATCCCTGTCACCGTCCGCTCGGAGCCCGTCTCCTCGACGACGCAGTCGATGGCGGCGATGGCCGCGGCACTCCCGTTCCGGGTAAGACCCGCGACCGGCGTGGATCGCCAGGCGCCGTCCTGGGCGTCGCATTTCCGCGTGACCGTCGGCCTGAACGACCCCGCCGCGGGAACGGTCGGCATCGACGACGCGGTCGTCACCGAGATGTGAGGACCGGCCGCTCGCGCGGTGGCCCGATGCGTCAGTGGGCGCCGCCTCCGGGGGCGACGACGGCCTGCACGGTTCTCGCGAGCAGCGCGAGGTCCCCGGTGAACGACCAGTTCTCCACGTAGTAGAGATCCAGTCGGATGGCGTCCTCCCAGGAGAGCGTCGACCGCCCGCTGACCTGCCAGAGCCCGGTCATGCCCGGCTTGACGTTGAGGCGCCGGCGCGCGGCCTCGTCGTAGAGCTCGACTTCTCCCGCCACCTGCGGCCGCGGCCCGACGAGCGACATGTCGCCTCTCAGCACGTTGAAGAGCTGAGGGACCTCGTCGATCGAGTACTTGCGCATGAAGCGTCCGATCGGTGTGATGCGAGGGTCGTCAGTGATCTTGAACAGTGGTGTTCCGGACGTTCCCTGAGCGGCGAGCAGCTCGGCGAGCTGATCATGAGCGTTCACCACCATCGAGCGGAACTTGATCATGCCGAAGGGCTTGCCGTTGATGCCGATCCGCGTCTGGCGATAGAACAGGGGCCCCGAGCTCGTCAGCTTGACGGCCAGTGCGACCGAGGCGATGAGAGGCATCAGCACGGCGATGAGGCTCAGCGATCCGACGATGTCGAGGGCACGCTTGCGGGCCTGCTTGCTGCCCTCGAATCGAGGTGTCTCGATGTGCACGAGAGGAAGGCCCGCCACCGGGCGCATGTGGATCCTCGGTCCGCTGATGTCGGTGAGGCTCGGCGCCATGACCAGGTGCTGGCGCCTCGGCTCGAGACTCCAGCTCAACTGTCGGATCTGCTCGGGTGGCAGGTGGTCGCTGCTCGTGATGATGACGGTATCGGCGCCGGTCCGGTTCAGGATGCCCGGCACCGCATCCACCGTGATGTTCTCGAAGACAGGCACCCCCCACCCGCTCACCCGATCGCTGGCCAGATCCTCGGGGATGCACACGCCGACAACGAGATACCCGGCCCCGGTGGCGCGGACGAGCTCGCGGTAGATGTGCTCGACGCTCCGTGACGAGCCGACGAGGATGACGGAGGAGGAGTACCGGCCCGCGCTCCGCTGCTGCCGCAGCCACACCCTCCAGGCTCCGCGTCCGAGCCAGAGCAGGACGAGGCCGAGCGGGAGCGCGGTGATGATGTACCCGCGGGCGAAGCCGATCTGGCCGAGGTAGGCGACGCACGTGATCACGGCGAACAGCAGGAGCGTCGCATCGAGGATGCGCTTGTACTCCGTCACCTCTCCGCCGAGGACACGGTCTTCGCGTGTGGCGTAGAACTTCAACAGGGCGGCCCACAGCACCACGATCACCGAGGAGACGATCCAGTAGTTCGCGAGCAGGCCCGCGATCTCCGGCTGATGGCCGGCCACGAACAATTCTCGGCTCTCCACTCCGAACCAGAAGAACTGACTGCTGAAGACCGAGAACACGATGACGAGGACATCGGTGATGACGAGTTTTCTGGCCACTGCTCGGGACCAGGAGCTCCGGCCCTTCTCGGAGGAAGAGCTCTTCGTGGAAGTGGGTGTTTGCAGTTTCACCGTGTGAGCCCTGTCTGCGACTGACCGCTGTTCTCTCGCATAAGCGACCTGCCCTCAGCGTAGTGGTCGGGCGTCGTGCTCCTCCGTCCTGAGCGAAGCTCCGCGCAAAGGCCCCTCCTAGGGGATGCTCTCGGCTATTCCGACTATTCCCCGACGATGAGGACGCGCTCGGACCTCCGTTGTGCGCCGTCGACGACCGCTCGGACGTCGGCGGCGGAGACGTCCCGAGCGCGGGGAGTCGAGGTGGTTCGGCGGGTCGGATCCGTCGGGCGGCTCAGGTCTCTCGGCTCGCGCGGTCGGCGCTCGTGCGTCCGGTGCTGATGCGGTGTCGCGGCGTCCCGCCGCTGTCGATGGGGCGTGACGCGCAACGGCAGGAGAAGACTCGGGAGAGGCGCCGCGAGAGCTCGCGAGGGGAGACCGGCGGACGGTCGTCGGGCACCGACGGCGGGCACTTCGTCGCCGGCAGGGACGAGCAGGACGCTTCCGCTGCCGGAAACGACGACGGCACACTCGTGCTCATCGAGACGGACAGGTGCTGCGCCGGAGTGCTCCTGGGCGTGGAGCCGAGATCGGCGCATGCGTCTGCGGTCATCGGCTCCGGCCACGGCCGCGGCCAGGCGCCCGTGGTCGGGCGCTCCGGGGGCGAGTGCCTCGCCGGCGGACGATCCTGCCTCGACGGGGAGCTGCTCGGAGCCGATGACGAGCCGTGTCACGGCTTCCCGGGGCGCTTCCGCTCTCCGTTCGGGACGTCGCGGATCGCTCGGGTCGTGTCGGGTTCGGGCCGGTGAGCGCGACCGGGGATCGAGGCCCTGTCCCCGTCCGCCCGAGCCGGTCGTCCTGTGAGCGAGGCATCCGCTCGCACGAGCGGGTCCGGTGACGTCCTCCCTCGGTGATCGAGGGGAGGACGTCACCGGACCCGCGAGTCCTGCTCGGGGGGCGCGCCGTCGTCAGGGCGCCCCCTGGTGATCAGCTCAGCCGCAGAGTGCCGCGCCTGCCACGTAGAACGCGCGGATGCCGATGTTCGGCGTCGAGGCCGACGCCACGCTGGTGACGTTCGTGATCGTGACGACGGGGCTGCCGGTGCTGTTGCTGTCCCACGTCCCGGGGTTGCTCAACGGGGTGCGGTAGTACTGGTTGTTGTCACCGATCACGTTGATCCAGTTGCCGCCGATCTCGACTCCGAGGTCCTTCGCCGTGCGTCCGGCCGGAAGTGCGGTGAGCTGGGTGCCGTCCTGGTCGAACACAGCGGCCGTCGTCGCGAAGATGCGACGCGTCGCGCCGAAGACCTGGGTGTCGGCGGCGACCTGACGCAGCCCGGTGACTGTGGCGAGGACCTGCGTCCACGGCGACCAAGACGCTCCGGCCTCGATGGTCTTCGTCGCCTCCCATGCCGTCCCGTCGGTCGCGACGAGCGACACCCGCCACAGGCTGTCGTCGCTGAACGACACGGCGATGTCGAGGACAGTGCGGCCTCCGGGCGCGGCCGCGAGCGCGACGCCGTCCCAGTCGTACACCGTGCTGCCGCTGGCCGAGAACAGGCGGGCTCCGCGGTCGCCGCCGGCGATGATCAGACCGTCATCCGCCGCGATGCTGGTCATGCCGATGCGGATGGGGGTCGTCGTGTCCCACTCGTAGAAGCCGCCGGAGGGGGCGGTGTGCGAGTAGACGTCGCCGTCCTGGGAGACGACGTAGCTCAGGTAGGTCGCAGACACAGCCGTGTCACCGACGCCGGTCCACGCGACTGCGAAATCGACCACAGTGGTGACCGCTTCCGGCATCTCGGACTCGACATTGTTGCGACGTCCGCGGAAGGTCGAGGTGCGGGTGCCGCTGGTGCCGTTCACGATCGCTGCGGTGGTCGCATCGGCCACGGGAACGGTCGGCTGGGCCGGATTCACCACGCCTGCTGTCGTGGCCGTGATGGTGCCCGTCTGGCTGACTCCGGCGGTGGCGAAACGCAGACCGTTGAAGCCCTCCAGGAGGAGGCTTCCGCCGGCACCCGTGAACAGCGTGCGAGGTGTGGCCGTGCCGTCGTACCAGCGCAGCGCGGTCGGCAGAGTCACCGTCACCGCGATGCCTGCGGCGGCCGGAACTCCGGAATCGCTCACCTGGAGGTAGGCGTTGAACGGGTTGCAGCTGCTCGTCGTGTAGGAAGTAGTGGCATCGCCACCCTCCTGGTCGACGAAAGCGACCGTGCGCACGGTCACCGGGGCCGATGCGGCGGCGAGCGGCGCACCGATCGCCGCGACGACGACGGGAGTGGTCCATGCGGCCGCCTGCAGGACGGTCCGGCGGCCGGGAACCGCATTGCGAGCCGGAACGGGCGAATCAGAAGGGGACGTGTTCGACATAATATGCCTCTCTGGTTGGACGAATGGCCTGCGGATCTTCAACGAACGACCTGAGCCGTAGACGGCAGACGTTCCCTCGGAAGATCCACTGCTCATGTCGCAGCGTCCCGAGAGTTTTTCCGCGACGATTGATTTCGCGAGAGGGCTGTCCTTCCCGCGGCAGGCCTGAGACTACTGCACACCAAGTAATTCCACGCAACGGGGTTCGACGATCTCGAGACAGATGAGAGAGGCTCCGAAACGGCGGCGGAACGACTATCCGCCTCACTCCGAGGTCGCCCTGTTCTGCCGCAAGAGAGATGATCGATCGACAGGTGAGGCGCAGAGCCGTCTCTCGCTTGTGTTCCTTCTCTCTCCTGGCGGATCGATCGGGCCGTGAGTCCGGCCGGATGAGGCGCTCCGGTGTCGGCTGCCCGGATGCGTCTCCTCGCTCGCGTTCCCGCCCGAGGAACCCCTACAAGGCCGATCGGAGGACGGCCTCTGCGGCCTTCGTGATTCCGTCACCAGGCGCGCACGGGCAGGACCGCCTCCCGAGGGCGTCCTCCTCGTTCAGGTGCAGCGTCTCCGTCGGCTGCACGGCCTCGTCGTGATCCGACTGATCGGCCTCACCTCGGCCGGGCGCGGGCTCGTTCGCGGATCCCCGGCGGCGAGAGGAGGATCGCCGGCGCATCCGCAGTCGCTCATCGACCCATCAGGACGTCCGCTCCGTTCCGGCTCCTCCGACGCTGCCGTCGCGTCGTCCGACCTCGGCGCCGGAGCGGCGGCGACGGGCGCCGCTCCGATGGGACTCGGGTCGGGTCCGGTGAGCGGGCGCGTTCCGCCTCCGGCGCAGTCGGGTGCGGGAGGATGATCGGATGGACGACACGGCGGTAGGGCGGCTCCTCGAGGGGCTCGCGGGGGCGGAGGCGAGCTTCCCGTTCGGCCCGGGCACGCGGGTGTGGAAGGTCGCCGGGAAGGTCTTCGCGCTCGAGTCGGAGCGCTTCGAGCGCCCCGTCGTGAGCGTCAAGGCGCTGCCCGAGAACGTGGTGCACCTCGTCGCGGGGGTCGAGGGCATCGAGCCCGGGTACCACCTGAACAAGAAGCACTGGGTGACCGTCGATGCGGGCGGGGCGGTGGAGTCCGGGCTGGTGCTGGAGCTGATCGAGGAGTCCCACGCGATCGTCGTCGCCGGACTGCCCAAGCGGCTCCGGCTCGCCCTCGGCGGCACCGCCGCCGGCTCGCTGAACGAGGACCGCTGAACGACGCCCGCCCGGCGCCGCCCTGCCGCAGCGCCCCCGCCGCGGCAGAGGCTCGCGGGGCGCGGCCTACAGGCCGTAGGAGCGGAGGTACGCGGCGGTGTCGTGCCAGCCCTCGACGGCGAAGCACTCGACGCCCATCGCCTTGACGGGGTAGTCGTTGCCGTCCGGGTCGAGGCGGTCGCCGACGAAGATCATGTCGTCGAGGGGGATGCCCGTGAGCTCGGTGAGCTTGTTCATCCCGTACGCCTTGTCGATGCCCTTGCGGGTGATGTCGACCGACGTCGAGCCGCCGGAGCGCACCTCGAGGTCGGGGAGCACGGCCTGCACGGCCTCGCGGAGGGTGTTCTTCTTCTCGCCGTCCGGGTCCCAGGCCTGCTTGACCTCGACGGGCGCGGACTGGCCGAGGGCCGAGAAGGTGATCTGCGAGTCGCGGTCCTCGAGGATCGGGCCCCAGGTCTCGGACTCCCAGTAGCCGAGCTCCTTCGCCTTCTCCTCGACGGCGGCGAGCGCGCGCGACTTCTCGTCCTCGGTGAGGTTCTCGGCGTAGATCTGCGCCCAGTCGCCGTTCTCGTACCGGTAGTACTGCGTGCCGCAGGTGGGCATGAGGTGCAGCTTCGCGAGCACCTCGGGGTCGGCGCCCTCGAGGCGGTCGAGCACCTGCATCCGGAACTGGCCGATCTGGCCGCCCGAGATGATGCACACCTCGGTGGCCTGGAGCAGCTTCACGAAGAGGTCGGCCATCGCCGGGTCGACGGGGGACTTCGAGGCGGCGAGGGTGTCGTCGAGGTCGAAGGCCATCAGGCGGGGCAGGGTGCTCATGGAACTCGTTTCACGGTCTGCGGACGGGGCGGTAACGAGGATACGGGGCGCCGCCGGAACGCGCGCGCGGTCGGCGCGAGCGGGCTCCGAGCGCAGACTGGGGGGCATGACCGCCGCCACAGCGCCCGACGGAGGACGCCGCTCCGTTCCGCGCACTCTCGCCCGCATCCTCCTGGGCCTGCTGCTCGTCACGGCCGGCACGGCGCACCTGACGGTCGCGCGTCAGGCCTTCCAGGCGCAGGTCCCGCCGTGGCTGCCGGCCGACCCGGACCTGGTGGTCGTCGCGTCGGGCGTCGTCGAGATCGCGCTCGGGCTCGCGCTCGTCGTGCTCGTGCGGTGGCGCGTGATCGTGGGAGTCGTGGTGGCCGCGTTCTTCGTCGCGGTCTTCCCGGGGAACATCTCGCAGCTGCTGACGCGGACGCCGGCGTTCGGCCTCGAGACGGACGCGACGCGCGCGGTGCGGCTCGTCTTCCAGCCCCTGCTGGTGGTCTGGGCGCTCTGGTCGACCGGGGCGTTCTCGGCCTGGCGGGCCCGCCGGTCGCGACGCCGCGGGGACTGAGCCGCCGGTCCGCGGCCCGATCGTCCCGCGATCCTCCGGAACGACGAACGGCGGCCGGCGGGAGACCCCGCCGACCGCCGCCCGTGCCCTGCTCGGCTAGGCCGCGAGGCGGCGTCGCGCGACGACCAGCGCGAGACCCGACAGCAGCAGCACGAGGGCTCCGCCGATCAGGCCGGCCGCGTCGGCGCCGGTGTTCGCGAGCGAGCCCGGGCCGGAGCCTCCCGCGACGGGGGCCGCCGTGGTGGTGGGGTGCGGCGACGGAGCGGTGGTGGGCTGCTCCGTCGGGGTGCCGGGCTCGGTCGGCGCCGGGGTGACCGGGACCTCGGCGGCGGGCTCCGTCGTCAGCGACCAGTTGGGGTCGTAGAAGTCGGCCTGGTCGATCACGCCGCGGGCGGTCGACCAGTCGATGAGGAGCTGGCGGATCTCGAGACGCTCGTCGTAGACGAGCGGTGCCTGCGCGACGGCCGGGTAGGCGCCTCCGCCGCTCTGGCGGTAGTTGTTGACCGCCATCACGAAGCGCTCGTCGTCGGCGACCGGGGTGCCGTCGGCGTGGGCGAGACCGCGGATCCGCGAGCCGGCGGGCTGGGAGACGTCGATCACGTAGTCCAGGCCCGAGATCGCGTCGTAGTTGTAGTCCGGGATGCCGTCGGGGCGGTCCTCGGTCGTCGCGTTGGTGCCGGTCTCGGGGTCGAACACGGCGCCCTCGGCGGTCTGCACGAAGTAGCGGGCCGAGAACTCGAGGTAGTCGCGCACCTCGGCTCCGGTCAGCTCCACTCCGCGGAGGGTGTTCTCGTAGATGTACAGGCCCGCGATGTCGCGGATGCTGACCTGCCCCTTCGGGAAGACGGCGGTGCGCGAGAACGGCGACGCCTGCGAGATCACCGGCAGGTCGGCCCACTCGGTGCCCTCGAGCGCCGTCTCGACGGTCTCGGCCTGGACGGTGTTGATGAAGTCGATGATCGGGGTGTCCTCGTAGCGCGAGGTCGCGGCCGAGAGCTCCTCGACCGAGTCGGCGACGGGGGTGTTCACGTACTCGATCGTGGCGGCGTGCTGCTCGGCGAGGGCGTCGACCAGTGCGGGCGACTCCTCGGCGATGTCCTTCGCGTAGACGGGCTGCGTGACGGGTGCGTTCCCGGCCGACCAGTCGACCTCGAGGCCGCCCGCGGCGTCCGGCACCAGGTTCAGGGTGACCTCGGTGAGGCCCTGCGCCCAGAACTCGGGCTGGGTGACCAGCACCTGCTCGCCGGCGACGTTGGTGAACAGCGTCTGCGGCAGGTCCTTGTGGCTGTGGCCGGCGACGACCACGTCGATCCCGGGGACCTGCGTCGCGATGTTGTTGACGACGTCCTCGTTGAGGTCGGCGGCGTCGTACTCGGCGTCCGGCACCGTGCCCTGGCCGGTGTGCGCGAGGACGACGACCACGTCCGCCTGCTCCTGCACGATCGGGACCCACTGCTTCGCGGCGGCGACCATGTCCTGGAACTCGAGGACGCCGTCGACATACTGCTTGTCCCAGACGCGGACGCCGGGGGTGACGAGGCCGAGGACGCCGACGGTGACCGTCTTCCCGTCGATCTCGCGCTCGATCAGCGTGTAGGGGTCGTGGTACGGCTTGCCGGTCGCGACGTCGACGACGTTCGCGCCCAGCAGCGGGGCGTTCAGGTCGCCCTCATACGCGCTGAGCATGTCGAGCCCGTAGTTGTACTCGTGGTTGCCGACGACCTGCGCGTCGTAGCCGATGGTGTTGAACGCGGTGGCCATCGGGTGCGTCGTCTCGCCGGAGAGGACGCCTGCGGCGCCGTCGCCGAGGCCGTAGTAGTAGGTGAGCGGCGTGCCCTGGATCGCGTCGCCGTTGTCCATGACGAGCACGGACTCCTCGCCCTTCTCGGCGCGGAGGCGGTCGACCTCGGTCGCGACGCGGGTGAGGCCGAGCGCACCGTCGGCCGGGTACGGCGCGTTCGCGAAGTAGTCCCAGTCGTAGACGTGCCCGTGCGTGTCGGTCGTCGACACCAGGGTGAGCTCGACGCCGTCGTCGAGAGGGGCGGCCGAGGCGATCGGAGCGGCGGTGGCGGCTCCGAGTGCGACGACGGCGAGGAGGCTTGCGGCGCGGAGTCTGCGCATCGTGGTCCTGTTCGCGTGATGAGTGGAGTGTGAACGTCCTCGAATCTATGCGCCGCGTGTGAACTGCGCATGACGGGATCGAGAGCATTGCTCGGCGATGCGTCCGCGGGACCGACGCGGAGCCGGGGGGAGTCCGCGGGGCCGGCCCGCGGCGAAAGAGTCCGCCGGGTCGACCCCGAGCGCAGGAGCCGTCCTCCGGCCCCTCCGCTAGAATCGAGCGGCTGGTCGCGCGGAGGCGGCACGACTGCCGCGCCGCACCCGCCCACCCCCGCCCCTCCCGTCGAGAAGGACACGCCATGCCAGCAATCGTCATCACCGGCGCCCAGTGGGGCGACGAGGGCAAGGGACGCGCCACCGACCTCCTCGGCAGCCGCGTCGACTACGTCGTGAAGTTCAACGGGGGCAACAACGCCGGGCACACCGTCGTCGTGGGCGACGAGAAGTACGCCCTGCACCTGCTCCCCTCCGGCATCCTCACCCCGGGCGTCGTCCCGGTCATCGCGAACGGCGTCGTCGTCGACATCGAGGTGCTGTTCCACGAGCTCGAGGCGCTGAGCGCCCGCGGCGTCGACGTGTCGAAGCTGCTCGTCAGCGCCAACGCGCACGTCATCACCAGCTACCACCGCACCCTCGACAAGGTGACGGAGCGCTTCCTCGGCAAGCGCCAGATCGGCACCACCGGCCGCGGCATCGGCCCGGCGTACGCCGACAAGATCAACCGCGTCGGCATCCGCATCCAGGACCTCTTCGACGAGAACATCCTCCGTCAGAAGGTCGAGGGCGCCCTCGACCAGAAGAACCACCTGCTGGTGAAGGTCTACAACCGCCGCGCGATCCTGGTCGAGCAGGTGCTGGAGGACCTGCTGCAGTACACCGAGCGCCTCCGCCCGATGGTCGCCGACACGTCGCTGATCCTCTCGCAGGCGCTCGACGCGGGCAGGACGGTGCTGTTCGAGGCCGGCCAGGCCACGATGCTCGACGTCGACCACGGCACCTACCCGTTCGTCACCTCCTCCAACGCGACCTCGGGAGGAGCGGCCACCGGCTCCGGAGTCGCACCGAACCGCATCGACCGCGTCATCGCGGTCATCAAGGCGTACACGACCCGCGTCGGCGCCGGCCCGTTCCCGACCGAGCTCTTCGACGAGTGGGGCGAGTACCTCCGCCGGCAGGGCTTCGAGTTCGGCACCACGACCGGCCGCCCGCGCCGCTGCGGCTGGTACGACGCCCCGATCGCCCGCTACTCGGCGCGGATCAACGGGGTCACCGACTTCGTCCTCACCAAGCTCGACGTGCTCTCGGGCCTCGAGACCATCCCCGTCTGCGTCGCCTACGACGTCGACGGCGTGCGCCACGACGAGGTCCCGGTCTCGCAGAGCGACTTCCACCACGCGAAGCCGATCTACGAGGAGTTCCCAGGCTGGCAGGAGGACATCTCCGGCTGCCGCGAGTTCTCGGACCTGCCGCAGACCGCGCAGGACTACGTGCGCGCGCTCGAGGCGATGAGCGGCGCCCGGTTCTCGGCGATCGGCGTCGGCCCGGAGCGCGAGCAGGTCGTCGTGCTGCACGACCTGCTCGACTAGAGGCGGCGAGGAGCCGGGCCGGGCAGCCCTCTCGGAGGCGGCCGACGTGGTCACAACGGAGGAAGAACCTCGGTGACCTCGCGGAGTGACGCGGATCCCCGGCCCTCTCGACGAATCCTTCCTGCGGTGTGGACACGACCGCCGCCGAGCGCGCCGGATAATCGGCGCATGCAGATCTACGCCGACCTCCCGGCCGTCCGCGCGCGGCAGATCCTGGCCGACGCCCTCGCTCTCGGCGTGGCCGTCGTGGCGATCGCCGCGGGGATCGCGGTCGGCTCGCTGATCGCCGGCCTGGCCGAGATCGGCCGGCGGCTCGAGAGCGCCGGCAGCGGCTTCGGCTCGACCATGAGCGACGCCGGGACCACCCTCGGCGGCATCCCCCTGCTCGGCGACGCCGTGCGCGCGCCGTTCGACGAGGCGAGCGGGGCCGGCTCCGTGCTCGCCGCCGCCGGACGCGACCAGCAGCAGCTCGCGAGCGCCCTGGCCGTGGTCGCCGGGCTCGCCGTCGGGGGCCTCCCGCTCCTGCTCCTGGCCGTGCTCTGGCTCCGGCCCCGGCTCCGCTTCGCCCGCCGGACCGCCGAGCTGCGCGCCCTCGGCTCGACCGGCGGCGGAACCGAGCTGCTGGCCCTGCGCGCGCTCACCCAGGCGTCCCCCCGCGACATCCTCGCCGCGCACCCGGAGGCCGCCGCAGGCTGGCGGACCGGCGACCCCGCCGTCACCGCCGCGCTGGCGGCCCTCGCCCTCCGCGGGGCGGGGCTCCGGCCCCGCTGACCCCGGAGGACCACCGCGGGTCCGCCGGAGGGATGATGCCGCGAGCCACTGCGGACGACGCCGGCGACAGGGGTGCCTCCGTAGCGTCGAGGACATGCAGAACCAGACCTCCTCCGTCGTGGCGCGCGTCGAGGGCGTGCGCAAGCTCTACGGCAGCACGCCGCCCGTCGTCGCCCTCGACGACGTCACGCTCTCGATCGAGCGGGGCGAGTTCACCGCGGTGATGGGCCCCAGCGGATCCGGCAAGTCGACGCTCATGCACGTCCTCGCCGGCCTCGACACCGCCTCCTCCGGCCGCGTGTTCCTCGGGGACGCCGAGATCACCTCGATGAGCGACGCCGAGCTGACCGTGCTCCGCCGCCGCAGCGTCGGCTTCGTCTTCCAGGCCTTCAACCTCGTCCCCACGCTCGACGTGCGCGGCAACATCCGCCTCCCGTTCGAGCTCGACGGCCGCTCCGTGACCGGCGACGAGGAGCAGTGGATCGCCCGGCTGATCGAGTCCCTCGGGCTCCGCGAGCGCCTCACGCACCGGCCCCATGAGCTCTCGGGCGGGCAGCAGCAGCGCGTGGCGATCGCCCGCGCCCTCGCCACCCGGCCGCAGCTGATCTTCGCCGACGAGCCCACCGGCAACCTGGACTCGCGCACCGGCCGCGAGGTCCTCAGCCTGCTCCGGGCCTCCACCCGCGAGTACGGCCAGTCGATCGCCATGGTCACCCACGACCCGATCGCGGCGGCCTACGCCGACCGCATCGTCTTCCTCCGCGACGGGGCCGTCGTCGACGACCGCCGCGGGATGAGCGCCGAGGAGATCTCGCGCGCGATGCTCACGATGGAGGGCGCGGCGTGAGCGGCGTGCGCACGGGCTCGAGCCAGGGCGAGGGCGCCATCGTCACCGTCGCCGCACTCGCCGCGGCGTTCGGCGCCGTGCTGGTGCAGGTCATCGCCGACATGGTCGCGGCCTTCGCGGCGGCGGGGATCGACGGCATCGGCCAGGTCGCCCTCATGCTCGGGATGGTCGGCGCCGTCTTCTTCGGCATCGCGGTGTTCGTGGGCGGGATCGTCACGGCCAACGCGGTCTCGACCGTCATCGCCGGGCGCACCCGCGAGATCGCCCTGCTGCGCCTGCTCGGCGCCTCCGGCCGGTCGCTGCGCAGCGGGATCGTCCGCACGGGCCTCCTGCAGGGGCTCCTCGGAGCGGCGATCGGCCTGGTCGCCGGCGTCGCTCTCGTGGCGCTCGCCGCGGAGCTCGCCATCCGGAGCGGCACCCTGCCCCGCTTCGACTACCCGCTCGTCTCGCCCGGCCTCGTGCTGCCGCTGATCGCCGTGGTCGCCTCGACGGTCATCGCCTCGTGGTCCGGATCGCGCCGCGTGCTCGCGGTCGCGCCGTCGCAGGCCGCCGGATCGTCCGCCGAGCCCCGCTACGAGGAGCTGCGCGGCCGCACCGCCCGCAACGTCACGGCGATCGTCTTCGTCGTGATCGGCGCGCTGCTGCTCGCCGCCGGCGTGGTCCTCGGGCTCGCCAACCCCGGCGGCGTCCTGCTCGGGCTCGTCGGAGGCATGGCGTCCTTCACCGGCGTGATCCTCGGGGCGCCCGTCCTGCTCCCTCCGCTCACGGCCCTCGTGGGCCGCGCCTTCGGCCGGGGCCCCGTCGCCCGACTGGCGTCCGCCAACGCCGTCCGCAATCCGGCGCGCAGCGCCCGCGCCGTCATCGGACTGGTCATCGGAGTGTCGTTGGTCACGATGTTCGCGGTCGCCGCCGCCACCTTCGGCACGATCATGGAGCGCTCGGGTGAGACGAACCCCGAGGTGATCGCGGCGTTCGAGCAGTTCATCCAGGTGAGCACCGCGGTGATGAGCGTCCTGCTCGGCTTCTCGGTCGTCCTGGCCGCCGTCGGGATGGTCAACACGCTGTCGCTCAGCGTGCTGCAGCGCCGGCGCGAGCTGGGCCTGCTCCGCGCGCTCGGCTTCACCGGCTCGCAGGTGCGGTCGATGGTGGTGCTCGAGGCGGCGCAGATGATCATCGCTGCCGCGGTGCTCGGCATCGTGCTCGGGATCGTCTACGGCTGGTGCGGCGCGATCTCGGTGTTCGGCTCGCTGCCGGGCATCGGACTGATCCCGCCGACCGTCCCGGTGCCGATCCTGGTGGCGGTGCTCGTGGTCGGTGTCGTGATCACGGTCGTCTCGGCCGTGCTGCCCGCCCGCCGCGCCACGAAGGTGTCGCCGGTCGCCGCTCTCGCCGTGGCCTGAGGACCGGCACCACGTAGAACCCGCGGCCCGAGGATCGGCGCCCTCACCACGGAGGACCCGGTGGCCGAAGGGCCGGCGCCGCGCAGAACCCGCAGCCGGAGGGCCGGCGCCCTCACACCACCGAGAACCCCGCGGCGAGGGGCTCCCGCCCGCTCAGCGCGAGCAGGAGCTCCTCGCCGCGTCCGGCTCGAGCGGCCAGCCCACCGGTCAGCGCGATGCACGCCTCGACGGCCTCGGCGGGCAGCACGTGCGGGATCCCGGTGGCCCGCGAGAGGTCGAGCGTGTGCACGACCAGCTCGAGCAGCCGGGTCCGGAGGTACTCGTCCAGCTCGATCGCGTGGCCGCCCACGGCGACGAGGCGGCCAGGACGCCGGGCGGCGACCAGCTCGACCGCGCGGCCCGCCGCCTCCGCCAGCGCCTGAGCCGGCCTGTCGCCGAGCAGCAGCCCCGCCTCGACCCCGCGTCGCGCCACCGCCGCGGGGTCGGCGACGTTCCCGGCCAGCGCGGCGTAGTAGTCGAGCGCGTCCTCGATGGTCGGCTCGGGCGGCTCCGGAGCGAGGAGGTACGCCTCGACCGTCAGCACCGCTCGCGACGCATGGCCCGCGAGGCCGCGGACGTCCCAGACACCGAGCCCCGGCTGCTCCCACTGGTCCTCCCGCACCTGCGCGAGCAGGCCGATGAGGGCGGCGGCGGCGGACTCGAACAGCGCGGCGGTGCTCATGGAGCCATGCTGGCACGGTGCCCCACACTGATCGCATGAGCAGTCCCCGCCGCCCCGGTCCCGTCACGCTCGTCGGCCGCTCGATCGTCCTCGAGCCGCTCGCCGCCGAGCACGTCGAGCCGCTCGGGCGGGCGATCGGGCGTCCGGAGGTGTTCGCCGGCGGCTACGGAGGAGGACCCGCCGGTTTCCCCGGCACCCCGGAGGAGTTCCGCGCCTTCGTCGACCGCTACTACCCCTGGGGCACGGGCCTGCCGTTCGCTGTGCTGCAGGAGGGGCGCGTCGTCGGCACGACCTCGCTGGCCGACTTCGACGAGACGCGCGAGGCGGCCCACCTCGGCTGGACGGCCTACGCGCCCGAGACGTGGGGCACCGTCGTGAACCCGGAGGCGAAGCGGCTGGTGCTCGGGCTCGCCTTCGACAGCGGCTACGAGCGGGTGAAGCTCCAGGCGGATGCGGTGAACGCGCGCTCGCGGGCCGCGATCCTCCGCCTCGGCGCCGTGTTCGAGGGGGTGCTCCGCCACGACCAGCGCCGGGCCGACGGCTCGTGGCGCGACACGGCCGTCCACTCGATCCTCGCGGCCGAGTGGCCGGCCGTCCGCGACGCGCTCGACCGCCGGATCGACGCGGCGCTAGCGCTCCCCGCCTCGACCGCGCAACCGCTGACCGGGCGGCCGCCCGAGGAGTAGGAAGGAGGCATGGAACGCATCCACTACGCCGGCAGCTCCGTGCTGACGGGTACCGCCATCGCGCGGTCGCTGCTGGCCTACGCGGAGGCGCTGGCGCTCACCAAGGGGTCGATCACGGTCGACATCCCGATCCGCCAGGAGTCCGGCCGGCCCGGACGGGCGGCGCTGCTGATCGGACCGGCGAGCCAGCTGTTCTCGGAGTCCGAGGACGACGGAGCCGAGGAACTGCTCGACGAGGAGCTCGTCGAGCGCTTCACCCGCGAGACGGCCCGCCTGGGCGTCTCGCACCCCGTGGCCGAGGAGGACGGCGGCGCCGGGCCCCTCTCCGCCGTCGATACCGAGATCCCGCACTTCCACGGGGAGGACGACTCCTGGTGAGCGTCCGGGGCGCCGGTAGGATCGACACTCACGACTCCGCCCGATCCTTCGCGGACGGGCGACTTCCCGAACGGAGAACCGCCTGATGGGGCGACTGATCTACGACTCGACCCTCGAGGCCGACTTCGACGACCGTCTGCTGGCGCACCTGCAGATCGTGATCGGCTCGAAGCTCGCGCGCAACGAGTCCTTCTACTTCTCGTGGAAGGACTCGCAAGCGGTCGGCGACGGACGCACCTCGATCTGGCTACACCCCGCCATCCCGCTGCGCTTCAAGTACCACGGCGGCCGTGCCCCGAACATCAACCCGGACTGGATCCGCCAGCTGCTCGCCGACTCGCACACGGCGCACGGGCTGCGGATCAGCGAGGAGCCCCACGGGACCGCCCGTCAGAGCGAGGAGAGCATGCTGTGAAGCGCGTCGAGATCATCTACGGCGGAGCGCCGTTCAGCCTGAGCGAGACGTCGGCCGCGGAGGTGCGCGAGAGCATCGACCGCGCCCTGGACGGCTCCGCGTCGCGCTGGATCACGGTGAACCAGGGCGAGGGCGAGCCCCGCGAGACCTCGATCCTGATCACGCCGGGCGTGGCGTTCTCGGTCGCCGACGTCGCGCACTGAGGTCGACGCCGCGGTCACGGTGATCGCCGCCGCTCACGCCGCCGGCCCGGGCCGGGGCGCTCGCACCGCCGGCCCGCCTCGGAACGACTGCCGTCCTCAGCGCACCCGCGCCGCTCAGCCCGCCAGCACGCGCGGGAACTCCCCCGGGATCTCGCTCGCGAGGTACCCGGCCGGGCCGATGCGCGCGGAGAGGCGCGTGTCCGCCTCCGTGTGCAGGAACGCGCCCCACGCGGCCGCGCCCATCGGATCGACGCCGCGCCCGCGCAGGCCCGCCGTCGCTCCGGCGAGCACGTCGCCGCTGCCCGCGGTGGCCAGCCCGGGGTGCTCGCCCTCGATCCGCACCGCGTCGCCGTCCGGCGAGGCGATGGTGTTGAACAGGCTCACCACCGCGCCGTAGCGCTCGGCGACCGCGAGGGCGGCCCGCTCGACGTCGTCGACCTCCTCGCCGAGGAGCCGGGACGCCTCCTCCGAGTTCGGGGTCAGCAGGAGCCGGCCCGCGAGCCTCCGCGCGAGACGGCGCTGCCCGGGCAGGACTCCGAGCGGGAAGGCGTCGAGGTGCACGGCCGGCACGTCGTCGAGGAGCGGAGCGAGGGCACGGAGGGTCGCGGCGGTCGCGCGCGGGTCGTCCAGGCCGGGTCCGATCAGGGCGACGTCGGCGGAGGAGAGCTCGCCGGCCAGGACGTCGAGCCCGCGGCCCGAGACGGAGCCGGTGCGCGTCTCCGCGAGCGGGACCACTCCGCACTCCGGCAGCGCGACCGCGGTGGCCGACGCGACCGACTCGGCGACGCAGAGCGTGATGCGACCCGCGCCGGTCCGCAGCGCGGCGATCCCCGCGAGGATCGCGGCGCCGGGCGTCTTGCGGGCGCCGCCGACGACGACCACGTCGCCGCGGGAGTGCTTCGAGCCTCCGGGCTCCGGGAGGGGCCAGCGCTGCTCGAGCAGGGCGCGGGAGACGAGGTCACTCATGAGGGTCTCCTTCTCCGGCCGCGCGGTCGTCGTGCCGGATGACGGGGGCGCCGGAGCGCTCGAGGTGGGACGTGCGGTTGAAGAGCTCGAGGCGCCACGCATCGCCGTCGCGGACGAGACGGGTGACGGAGCCGTTGGCGACGGGCGTCGAGGCGCCGATGTCGAGCAGCTCGTGCTCGGAGAGGCCCTCGAGGACGTAGCGGAGGACGAGGACGACCGCGTCGTGGCAGAAGAGGATCGCCGGCCCGGGAGGCGCGGCGACGGCGAGGTGGTCGACGAAGGCGCGGACGCGGAGCGCGAGGTCCGTCCAGGCCTCTCCTCCCGGCGGCCGGTAGTAGAACTTGCCGAGCCACTCGCGCCGCGCCGCCTCCTCGGGCATCCGGGCCCGCACGCCGGCGGAGGTGAGGCGGTCGGTGACGCCGAGGTCGCGGTCGCGCAGGCGCTCGTCGTGGCGCAGCCGCAGGTCGATGCCGGCCTCGCCGAGGGCGAGGCGGGCGGTCGCGGAGGTGCGGCGGTAGGGCGACGTCCAGGCGGAGGCGGGCCGCGCCTCCTCGGCCAGCCAGCGGCCGAGCGCGCGGGCCTGCTCCTCGCCGGCGGGGGAGAGCTCGACGTCGGGGTCGCGGCGGTCGACGGCGATCTCGTGCGCCCCCGAGGCCTCGGCGGCGCTCGCCGCGATGTTGGCGAGGCTCTCGCCGTGGCGGACGAGGAGGAGCTCGGTCGGGCCGGTGGAGGAGGCGGGCATGACTCCACGCTCCGCCTCGAGGGCCGGAGGCGCCAGGGGGTTCCGCCGCGGCGACGCGGGTTGCTACGGAGTCGTCAGGGGTTCCGCCGTCGTCAGGGCGCCTCTCCGTCGGCGCGCTCCTCCGCCGAGACCGCCGTGACGACCGCGGTGAGCGTCTCGGGGTCGCTCAGGATGCGGAAGTGCCCGCCGGTCTCGATCCGGACGTTGACCGCGCCCTCGAGCATGCTGCCCTCGGGGATGTGCGGGTCGAAGAGGCCGAACACGGACGTGATCCGCGCGTTCGCTCCGGAGCGGCTCGACAGCAGCAGGGTCGTGGCGTCGCGCGGCGAGAAGGCGCGCAGGCTCCGGAGGACCAGGTAGGGCGCGTAGCGGGAGCCGCCGAACGGGGTCGCCACGGCGACCATCCGGTCGACCCGGCCGTCCGGGTCGAGCTCGGTCATCACGTACTTGCCGATCAGTCCGCCCTTGCTGTGGGCGACGATCACCACGTCGCGGAGCCCGTGCTCGGCGAGGTAGGCGGCCACGTCCTCCGCGGTCCGGGCGACCGGGCGGCCGTTGCGGCCGAGGCTCGTCAGCACGTGGAGAGGGTGCCCGCGCTCGTGCAGCGGATCGATGACCGGGCGGAGGAAGGACCAGGTCTCCCAGATCCCCGGCAGGACCACGACGGGCCGCCGGTCGCCGTCGAGGTAGTCGTCCGGGGCACGGCGCGAGAGGACGCCGCGCACCTGCCAGGCGACGGCGTAGGCGTAGTCGCGGATCCACCAGACGGCGTCGCGGACCAGGCGCCGGAGCCGGCTCATGCGGCCGGCTCCGACCGGAGGGGGAGCGGGGCGGCGGGCCTCTCGCCGAGCGCGGCGGCGAAGCGGAGGATCTCGCGGGCGAGCGCTCCGGGCTCGGTGCGGGGGACGACGTGGCGCGAGCCGGCGAACTCGACGAGCCGCCCCTCGCGCGCGTGGGCCGTGAGCCGCTCGCACCAGTCACGGGTGGCGATCGGATCGTCGCGGCCGCGGGCGACGAGGACCGGCACCTCCAGCCGGGCGACGCGCTCCTGGACCGGATGCCGCAGCATCTCGGGCAGCTGGCGCAGGTACCAGCGCAGGCCGCCGCGCAGGTAGTCGGCCAGCAGGATCGCGTCGACGCCCACCGGCTCGCCGAGGCAGTCCCGCAGCAGCGCGAGCCCCTGGCGGACCGCGCCGGGCCGCTGCGGATCCACCACCGGCCCGATGAGCACCGCGCCGTCGACCAGGCCGGGCGCGCGCAGCCCCAGCTCGACCGCCACCTGCGACCCCATCGAGTGCCCGACGACGACCGCGCGCGAGACGCCCAGTCCGCGGAGGACCTGCTCGACCTGCCGCGCGTGGTCCTCGAGGCCGATCCTCCGCCGCGGTCGCGCGTTCGCGCCGAAGCCGGCGAGGTCGACGCCGATCACCCGGCCGTGCCGCTTCAGGCGGGCGGCGAGCGGCGAGAAGGTGTGGTGCGACATCCCGATCCCGTGGATCAGGACGAACACCGCGCCCGCTCCGGCCGGACCGGTGTCGACCGTCCGCAGCGTGACGCCCTCGACCTCGTGTCGCACGGGGAGGACGCGGCGGGGCGGTGTCGGCAGCATCGTCCCAGGCTAGGGATCGGCGGCCGGCCGCGCGGGGGGATGCGCCCGCTCCCGCCGTGGTCTAGGCCGCATCCACCCTGGGGAGGAGCGTTCACCCCGCCGGCCGCCGGCGGTCTCCGCCGAGCGTCCCGTCGTGCCCGCTGTCAAGCGGCTCCTCCGCGGCGGCGCCCCTGCCTAGCCTCGGAGGAGGGGGTCGGCGTGCGCCGCTCCCGGAGGGATGACGCCGTGCGGATCGCGATCGTCGGGGCGACCGGCAACCTGGGGACGGCTCTGCTGCGGCGCCTGCACGGCGAGGCCGGGGTGGAGGAGATCGTGGGCATCGCCCGCCGGGCCCCTCGGCTCCGCTCGGAGGAGTACCGCGACGTGCGCTGGGTCGAGATCGACCTCGCGTCGAGCGTCGCCCCGCGGCGGCTCCGCGAGGCCTTCGCCGGCGTCGACGCCGTCGTGCACCTCGCCTGGGCGCTGCAGCCCAGCCACGACGAGCCGTTCCAGCGGCTGGTCGACGTCGGAGGCACCGCGGCCGTGCTCGAGGCGGTCGCCGCCGCGGGAGTCGGCCAGGTCGCCGTCGCCTCGTCCGTGGGTGCCTACAGCGCGGCGCCGAAGTCGATCCGGGTGACCGAGGACTGGCCCACGGGCGGCCTGCACACCTCGACCTACAGCCGCCACAAGGCCGCGAACGAGCGGCAGCTCGACGCCTTCGAGGAGCGGCACCCCGAGATCGTCGTCACACGCCTGCGCCCGGGGCTCGTCTTCCAGCGCGGAGCGGCGACGGAGATCGCCGGGCTCTTCGCCGGTCCCCACTACCCGACGCGGTGGCTGAAGGCGGTCCGGATCCCGGTCCTTCCGCTGCCGAGGAGCATCGTCTTCCAGGGCGTGCACGCCGACGACGTGGCCGACGCCTTCTGGCGCGCGCTCGACCGGCGCGCCGGCGGGGCCTTCAACATCGCGGCCGAGCCGGTCCTCACTCCGGAGCGGCTGGCGCACGCCTTCGGCGCCCGCCTGGTCACGGTGCCGTTCGGGCTGCTCCGCTCCGTCGTCACCGCGACCTGGCACCTGCGCCTGCAGCGCACCGACGCGGGCTGGCTCGACATCGCGGGCAACGTCCCGGTGATGTCGACCGAGCGCGCCCGCGCCGAGCTCGGCTGGGCGCCGACCCGCACGGCGGAGGAGGCGCTCGCCGAGCTCGTGGCCGGCCTGGCCGACCGCTCGACCGTCCCGGGCTCGCCCCCGCTCCGGGGCTGATCCGGCCGGGAGTCGATCAGAGGCGAGCCCTCGCGGTCAGTCGGCGACGCGGATGAGCACCTTGCCCGTCGCGCCCTGCTCGACCGCGTCGTGGGCGGCCGCGGTCTCCTCGAGCGGGAACCAGGTCAGCGGGAGGCCCGCCTCCTCGCCCACCGGGAGCGCGCCGTCGGCGAGCGCCGCGGTGATGTCCTCGGCCGCGGCCTGCAGCGCCTCTTCGCCCACCGTGTAGAGCAGCAGGCCCTGCCACCGGGCGTTCTTCGCGAAGCTCGCGACGATCGGCACGGTGAACTCGTCGCCGTTGTTGTTCGCGTAGTACCCGATGCTGCCGTGGTTGGCGAGCACCTCGACGTCGAGCGCGGCGTTCTGAGCCGGTGCGACCTCGACCACGTGCTGGACGCCCTGGGGGGCGAGCTCGCGGATCCGGTCGGCGAGGGCGTCGTCCGGGTACTGCAGCACGTGCTGCGCACCGGCCGCACGGGCGAGCCGCTCCTTGGAGTCGCTGCTCACCGTCGCGATGACGGTCGCCCCGGCCCAGACCGCGAGCTGGATCGCGGCGTGCCCGACGGCTCCGGCGCCGCCCTGGACCAGGACGGTGCGGCCGGCGAGGGTGCCGGGCGCGAGACGGGAGGGGCCGTGCTCGTGCACGGTGAGGGCGCGGTGGGCGGTCATCGCGGGGACGCCGAGGCTCGCGGCGACGTCGGCGCCGACGCCCTCGGGCAGGCGCACGACGTGCTCGGCGGCGAGCACCGCCGACTCCTGCGCGGTGCCGGTGGGGCGGCGGTGCGCGGAGAGGTACATCCAGACCCGGTCGCCGACGGCCAGGCCCTCGACGCCCTCGCCCAGCGCCTCGACGACACCGGCGCCGTCCTGGTTCGGCACGACCTCGTCGAACGCGAGGTCGCCGTCGGCGCGCGCCTTCCAGTCGGTCGGATTCACGCCCGACGCCAGGACGCGGACGCGGACCTCGCCGGCGCCCGGCGCCCGCTCCTCCCGGTCGACGAGGGAGAGGACGGAGGAGTCACCGGTGCGGGAGTAGACGATCGAACGCATACGGAGGGCAAGGAGCGCGGGCGGCGGTGTATTCCCGGCGGCACGACGAAGGGCGGCGGGCCCGGAGGCCCACCGCCCTGTCAGCGCCGACGGATCAGTGCTGCACGTCCTCCTGGACGGCGTGCTTGGCCTCGCGGGCCGAGTCCTTCACGTCGTCGGTGGCGGAGGTGCCCGCCTCCTTGACGCTCTGCGCGGCGTCGGCCGCGGTCTCCTTGACGGAGGCGAAGGCCTGCTGCGCGGGCTCGCGGAGCTCGCTCGCCGCCTCCTTGGCCGCGTCGGTCACCTTGTCGACGACCGGCTGGGCCTGCTCCTTGACGCGGCTCGCCGCCTCCTTCTCCTTGCTGGAGGCGGGGATGAGCGAGGCGACGAGGAGTCCGGCGCCGAGGGCGATGAGCCCCACGGCGAACGGGTTGCCCTCGGCCTTGGCCTTCGCCGAGCCCGCACCGCTCGAGAGCGAGTCGGAGGCGTCGTGCGCCGAGCCCATCACGCGGTCGCGGACGGAGCCCACGGCCGACTTGACCTTGTCGGTCTGACGCTGCGCGATGGCGGACGGGCTGACCTTCTCGGCCAGCGCGTCGACGTCCCCGCCCAGCTCGAGGCGCGTGCGCTCGATGTCCGCCCGGATCTCCTCGGGTGTCTTGTTCTGTCCTGCGTCGTACGTCATCGTCCTGCCCCGTTCGGCTTGAGGGTGTCGGGAATCTTCTTGAGGGAGTCGACCGTCTCGGGAGCGCCGTCGACCTGCTTCAGGCTCTTGCGGCCCACCGCGTAGAGGATCGCGGCCACGATCGCCCAGATGACGGCCACGACCACTCCGGACCAGCCGTTGCCGATCAGAGTGCCCAGGCCCCACCAGAGGGCGATCGAGAGGAAGAGCACGGCCATCAGCGCGGCGTAGCCCGCCCCGCCGAGGAGGCCCGCTCCCTTGCCCGCCTTGCAGGCGGACTCCTTGAGCTCGGCCTTGGCGAGGGCCATCTCCTGGCGGATCAGCGTGGAGAGGTCGCGCGAGACCTCGCCGAGCAGATCGCCCAGAGACGTCGACCCGGCCCGCTGGTCGGGCGTCTCCGTCGAGCGGTGGACGCCCGTCGGGTCGGTCACAGCCGGCCGCCGTTCGGGAAGCCGCCGTCGAGCGGGTCGGCGACGGGCTCGGTCGGCGCGTAGTCGCGCTCGAGGGAGCTCGAGCCGACGGTGCCGTAGGCGGACGCGACGGGCGCGTCGTACGCGGAGGCGTCGGAGTACGCGGTGGTCGAGGCGGGGGCGTCGAACTCGGGCCCGTCGGTGCGGGTGCTCGTCGCCTCCTTCTCGTCCTTCGCCTCGGCGGTCAGGGCGCGGATGAGGCGCCCGCCGACGAGTCCCGTCGCCGCGGCGATGAGGATGAAGGCACCCGGGCGGCGGCGGGCGAACGCGCGGACGTCGTCGAGGAGCTCGGACGGGTCGCGGTTCTCGAGCCACGAGGCCACACCCTGCACGCGGGTGGCCGCCTGGGAGACGAGCTTCGCCGCGGCGTTGTCGCTGCCGCCCTCGCCGTTGGCCAGCGCGGTCAGGTCGTCGCTGAAGGCGCGGGCGCCCTTGGCGGCGTTCTCCTTCTGGGCGTGGGCCTGCTCGGTGAGCTGGGTGCGGCTCTGGTCGTAGAGGTCCTTGACCTGGACCTTGGCCTCCTGGACCACGTTGGCGGCCTCGTCCTTGCCGGTCGAGAGCACTTCGCTCGCGGCCTGCTTGGCGTCGCCGGCGACGGCGCCGGCCTGGTCCTTGGCGGTGCCCGCGGCGGCGCTCGCCTTCTCCTTCGCGGAGTCGGCCGTGCTGCCCGAGGAGGAGCCGGAGGAGGTGTCCGTGGAGGCGACGTGCGCCCCGCTGTCGATGGGGGTCTCGGTCGCGCCGAAGTTCGCGGCGCCGTCTCCGAACGGAGGTGAAGCGGGATCGATGTTCGACATCGTCTGTCCCTTCCAGGATCGAGTGGGGAATGAATGCGTGCCGGCGTCGCCAGTCTGTTCGGGCCCTCGAGTACCGGGAAGGGCATAGCGGCTGACCCCCCGATGGGGCTACCATCCCGCGCCCACGAGGGCGGGGCCCGAGAGCCCGTGGATCGACTGCTCCGCCACCGCGTCAAGCCCCTTCTGACCCGCGAACAGGGCTCCCTACCGTCGAGAGGACAGACATCGGACGTCCGCACCCGGATCCGCCCGGCTACCCCGCAAAGGCAACCAGTCATGTTCTTCCACCGTCAGGAACTCCAATTCACGTCCACGCCCTCGAAGCCCGACGCGGTCTTCGCCCGCCGCTTCCAGGAGGTGCTCGGCGGCCAGTACGGCGAGGTCACCGTGGCGATGCAGTACGGCTTCCAGGCCTGGAACGCCCACGACCCGGGCAAGTACCGGGACCTGCTCTTCGGCATCGGCGCCGAGGAGTTCGGCCACATCGAGATGATCGCCGTGATGATCGCCCAGCTGCTCGAGAAGGCCCCGGTCGAGCAGTCCGAGGACGCGATGAAGAAGGACCCCGTGCTCGCGGCGGTCATCGGCGGCTCCGACGTGCAGCACGCCATCGTGGCCGGCGCCGGCGCGCGCCCCGTCGACAGCATGGGCAACCCGTGGCAGGGCTCCTACGTCACCGCCAGCGGCAACCTGCTGGCCGACTTCACCGCAAACGCGAACGCGGAGATGCAGGGCCGGCTCCAGGTCGCCCGGCTCTACCACATGACCGACGACCACGGCGTGCGCGACCTCCTGTCGTTCCTCCTGGCCCGCGACACCATGCACCAGAACCAGTGGATCGCGGCGGCCGCCGAGCTGCGCGCGGAGGGCCGGGAGGACCTGCCCGTGCCCTCGAACTTCCCGATCTCGAAGGAGGAGCGCTCCGTGTCGTACGAGTACATCAACTTCTCGGACGGAGCAGCGGCCTCCGAGGGCAGCTGGGCCTCGGGCCCGACCCCGGACGGCAAGGGAGAGTTCAGCTACCGCGTCGCGGAGCCCGGCGGCAACGTCCCGATGCCCCCGCCCACGCAGCCGGACGAGCGCCTCTACGGCACCGACCCGAAGCCGAACATCGTCGAGAAGGCAGTGGGGGCCGTCAAGGACGCGGTGACGGGCAAGTGAGCGCCGCACGGGTCCTCGGGGCGCTCGGCGCCTCCGCCCTGACGATCGGCCTGCTGGCTGGCTGCACCGGCGACGCCCAGACGCCGTACCAGTCGGGGAGCGCGGTGCCCACCAGCGCCGACGACGGATCGTCGCAGACGCCCACGAACGCGCCCTCGCAGTCCGCTCCGTCCGAGTCCGCCACCCCGGCGACCTGATCCCGCGCCCTCGACCGGCCGGCACCGGTCGAGGGCGCGAATCATCGCAGTCCAGCGGGCGCCCGGGCAAGCCCCTTCCCGCTCCCAGGAAGCGGGCAGTTCCCGGTCCTACGGTCGTGCCAACGATCAGCGAAGGAGGCACCACCATGGGGCTCGATGACAAGATCAAGAACGCCGCTCAGGACATCGCCGGCAAGGCGAAGGAAGCCCTGGGCGACCACAAGAACGACGACAGCCTGAAGGCCGAAGGCCAGAAGGACCAGGCCGCGGCCTCGGCCAAGAAGGCCGGCGAGGACGTCAAGGACGTCTTCAAGTAGGTCTCGGCAGTACCGCGAAGGCGGCGCTCCCCTCGGGGGGCGCCGCCTTCGCTGTTCCCCGGCTAGGGGTGCAGGACGACCTTGATGCAGCCGTCCTCCTTCTTCTGGAAGGTCTCGTAGAGGGCCGGAGCGTCCTCGAGCGGCGCCCGGTGGGTCACGAGGTCCATCACGCCGAGCGGATCGGAGGAGTCCTCCACCAGCGGCAGCAGGTCGTCGATCCAGCGCTTCACGTTGCACTGTCCCATCCGCACCGTCACCTGCTTGTCGAACATCGACTTCAGCGGCATCGGGTCGGCCTCTCCGCCGTAGACCCCGCTCAGCGACACGGTGCCGCCGCGGCGCACCAGGTCGAGGGACGCGTGGACCGCGGCGAGGCGGTCGACGCCGACCGTGTCCATCGCCTTGCGGGCGATCGGGTCGGGCAGGAGCCCCGCCATCGACTGAGCGAACGAGCCGACCGGCGAGCCGTGCGCCTCCATGCCGACCGCGTCGACGACGGAGTCGGGGCCGCGCCCGTCCGTGAGGTCGCGCAGCTGCGCGGCGATGTCGTCGGACAGGTCGAACGTCTCCACGCCGTACCGCTCGGCCATCGCGCGCCGCTCGGCGACGGGCTCCACGGCGAGGACGCGGTAGCCGCGGTGGGCGCCGATCCGCGCCGCGAACTGGCCGACCGGGCCGAGTCCGAAGACGACCAGGGTCCCGCCGTCGGGCACCTGCGCGTACTCCACGCCCTGCCAGGCGGTGGGCACGATGTCGCTGAGGAAGAGGTAGCGCTCGTCCGGCAGGTCCGTGCCGACGACGATCGTGTTGTAGTCGGCCAGCGGCACGCGGAGCAGCTCGGCCTGCCCGCCGGGGACCTGGCCGTACATCTTCGTGTAGCCGAAGAGCGCCGCTCCCGAGCCGTACTCGGTGACCTGCGTCGTCTCGCACTGCGACTGCAGCCCTCGGCGGCACATGAAGCACTCGCCGCAGGCGATGGTGAAGGGCACGACGACCCGGTCGCCGGGCTTCAGGGTGGTGACTCCGGAGCCCACCTCCTCGACGACGCCCATGGGCTCGTGGCCGAGCACGTCCCCGCGGTCGATGTAGGGCCCGAGGAGGCGGTAGAGGTGCAGGTCGGAGCCGCAGATCGCGGTCGAGGTGATCCGGACGATCGCGTCGGTCGGCTGCTGGATGCGGGGGTCGGGGACGGTCTCGACCGAGACCTTCTCGATGCCCTGCCAGGTGAGTGCTCGCATGCTCGTGTCCGTTCTCCGGCTCGCGCCGGTCGGGGTCGGTGTCCCTCCACCGCACACCCGGAGGGCGCCGAGGGGGAGGGGCTTGACGCTCCCCGGAGCGTTCCCGAGGGGGATTCCCGGGAGAACGCACGGACGTGCATCCCGCGTTCACCCGACTCACGGCGGCCGAGTGGTGGGATGGGGGGATGGATGCTCTCTACACCGCCATCGCCCACGCCTCCGGTGGAGGACGCGACGGCCACGTCCGCACCGAGGACGACCGTCTCGACCTCGACACCCGCGCCCCGCAGGAGCTCGGCGGCTCCGGCGAGGGGACCAACCCCGAGCAGCTGTTCGCGGCCGGCTACTCCGCCTGCTTCCTCAGCGCCCTGCACGGAGCCGGTCGCCAGCTGAAGATCGACACGACCGACGCGGCAGTCTCGGCCAGCGTCTCGATCGGGAAGAACGACTCCGACGGCTTCGGCCTCTCGGTCGAGCTCGACGTCTACGTGCCGAAGGCGAGCTCCGAGGACGCGCAGAAGGTCGCCGACGCGGCGCATCAGCTCTGCCCGTACTCCAACGCCACCCGCGGCAACATCCCCGTGCAGATCAACCTGGTCGACTGACCGGGCCCTCTCGACGGCCCCTCCCGGACTCCGGGCAGGGGCCGTCGTCGTGTCCGGGGGCGGTCCGTTAGGGTCGGGGCATGACCGAGGAGCTGTCGCACGAGGAGCCGTCGCACGAGGAGTCCCTGGCGCGGGCCGAGCTCGTGCAGATCCGTCAGAGCATCGACAACATCGACGCGGCGCTGATCCACCTGCTCGCCGAGCGCTTCAAGTTCACGCAGAAGGTCGGCCGGCTGAAGGCCGCGCACGGGCTGCCCGCCGCGGACCTCGAGCGCGAGGCGCGCCAGATCGCGCGGCTGCGGGCGCTCGCCGAGGAGTCGCACCTCGACCCGGCGTTCGCCGAGAAGTTCCTCGGTTTCATCGTCGCCGAGGTCATCCACCACCACCAGCGCATCGCCGACGGCGCCGAGGACTGAGGCTCAGCCCTCGATCCGCAGCAGCCCCGCCGTGCGCTCGCGCAGCACGCCGAGCAGCAGCGGGTAGTCGGGGAAGAGCTGGTCGCGCCGCAGCGTCGGCACCCGCAGCCCGAGGGGGATCTCCGTGACGCGGCCGTTCGTCTCGGTGAGGGTCAGGCGGAGGCTCCGGCTCCCCGTCGGGCTCGAGGCGACGACCGAGCGCAGGGCCTCGAGCGGGAAGATCAGCCCGTCGATCTGGATGGCCGACTCCGACACCACGATCGAGCCCGGCAGCCCGGGCCGCAGCGCCAGCCGCGCCGCGACCAGCCCGAGCGGGAGGGAGAGCGCCACGACGACCGCCCCCAGCGCGATCTGCGCGCGGTCACCCGACGGGGATCCCGCGAGGGCGACGGCCAGGACGCCGGCGGCGAACGCCTCCGTGGCGACGACGACCAGGGCGACCGCCCGGCGCTGGAGCGGAGCGCGGTGCGGCCGGAAGCGGACGGCCGAGGCGGGCCCGGCCAGAGCGGGCGGCAGGGCGTCGCGGACGCGGGCGGCGGCGCCGAGGTCGGCGAGCAGGGCGGCGAGGTCCCCCGGGCGGAAGTGGCCGCAGCGCACCTCGACTCCGTCGCCGCGGCACCAGGCGACGAAGCCGTCGCCGTCGGCGGACTCGAGGAAGCGGACCGACCGGCGGGGCCACTGCTCGCGGCGGCGGCGGCCGCGCATCAGCACGACCTGCGTCTCGGTCGTCATCACGCGGGTGGGGGAGACGACGAAGAGCGAGACCGCCGAGGCCAGTCCGATGACGACGGTGAGGGCGAGGAGGCCGAGCGCGAGCACCGACTCGTCGAGGACCCCGCGGCGGTCCGCGAGGACGGCGAACGGGATGAGCACGGCCGCGAGGCCGGCGCCGAGGAGCCGCAGGAGGAGGGCGCGGAGGCGCCGCAGGACCGATGGGCCGTACACCCGTCGCGTCCGGATCGCCATCGGTTCCGACTCCATCGCGTCAGGCTAGCCCCGGCCGGGGCCGGTCGCCGGGAGAGGCGCGGCGGTGGCGCGATCCTCGCGCCACCCGTCCCCGGTTCGGGGGAGGAGTGGCGCGAGGCGCGGCCTACGCCTCCGCGGTGCGGTGCAGGGCGCGGACCGAGACGACCCGGCGACGGGCGATCGCGGCGACGGTGAGCAGCAGGCCGAACAGCAGCCAGATCACCAGGCCGACGACGGCGCCGGCCGTGCCGTCGGTGCCCTCGACCACTCCGGACAGCGCGTTCTGCGCCGCCGAGAGCGGCAGGAACCCGAGCACGTCGTCGAACAGCCCGGGGACCGTCGAGATGATGCCCGCGCCGAGCGCGATCACCGCCGCGACCATCGCGAGGAAGCGGCCGATCCCTCCGAGCAGGGCGACCAGCCCCTGGTTCACCGCGGCGAACGAGGCGCCGGTGAGCATCGCCAGGAGGGCGAAGCCGACCCAGCGGCCCGGCTCCAGGCCCGCGACCCCGCTCATCACGATCGCGACCGCGAGTCCCTGCACCACGCCGATCACTAGCGCCGGCACGTAGGAGGAGAGGGCGAGCGCCGCGGAGGAGCGGGTCGAGGAGAGCGCGCGGTGCGAGAACGCGGCGAGCACCAGGAACGTCGCGAGGGCGCCGAGCCAGAGGGCGATCGTCGCGAAGAACGGGACGCTGGAGGCTCCGAACAGGTCGGTCGCGCTGCTCGCGTTCTCGACCGGGTCCGAGACGACGTCGGCGAGGTTCGTCGACTCCGACTCGGTGTAGGTCGGGAGCTGCGCGACCGCAGCGTCGAGGCCGGTGGCGAGCGTGCGGGTGCCGTCGGCGAGCTGCACGGCGCCGTCCGAGACCCCGCTCGCGCCGTCGGCGAGCTGGTCGGCTCCGTCGGCGGCGGAGGAGGCTCCCGTCGCGAGGTCGGCGGCGCCGCCCGCGGCCGTGGTCGCGCCGGTCGCGAGGTCGCGGGCGCCGGCCGCGGCGGTGGTGGCGCCGGTCGCGAGCTGCGCCGACCCGGCCGCCGTGGTGTCGAGGCCGTCGGCGAGCTGGGACGCTCCGCCCGCGGCGTCGTCCGCGCCGTCGGCGAGCTGCGTCAGGCCGCCGGACAGCTGTCCGATGCCTCCCGAGAGAGTGCGGGCGCCGGTGGCGGACTGCCCGACCGCGTCGATCAGCGAGGGCTGCCCGTCGCCGCCGAGGCGGATGCCCGCGTCGATCCCGGCGACGGCTCCCGCGGTCGTCGTGGCGAGGGTGGTCGCGCCGGTGGGTCCGTCCGCCGAGGCGATGACGGCGCGCGCGGCGAGGCACTGCGTCGTCTCGCAGCCCTCGAGCGCGGCGCTGAGCGCCTCGAAGGTCCCCGCAGTGGCGGCGGCGGCGCCGGCGCTGAGGGCGGCGACCTGCTGGGTCCCGTCGCCGGTCCTCACCACTCCCTCCCTCAGCTGGTCGAGCCCGTCGGCCAGGTCGGAGGCGCCGCCCTGCAGCGCGGTCGCTCCGGTCGCCGAGTCGCGGGCGCCCGTCGCGAGCTGTCCCACTCCGCCGGAGAGGCCGCGCGCACCGGTGGCCAGCTGCGCGACTCCGCCGGAGAGGTCGGAGGCTCCGGTGCCCAGCTGTCCCACGCCGTCGGCGAGGGACGAGGCTCCGGTGCCGATCTGCCCGACGCCGTCCGAGAGCGAGGAGGCGCCGGTGGCGAGCTCGTCGATCCCGTCGGCGAGGCTGCTGGTGCCGTCGGCGAGGGTGGAGGCGCCGGTGCCGAGCTGGTCGGCGCCGTCGGCGAGCGTGCCCGCGCCCTCGGCCGCCTGGCCGATCTGCTCGTTGAGGGTGTTGAAGCCGACGTAGACGTTCTCGAGGTAGGCCGTGGTCAGCTGCGTGTTGAGCAGCGAGGTGGCGGTGCTGGTCACCGTGGCCGAGATGGCGTCGTCGACGAGCTTGGCCTTCTCGCTGGTGGCGATGTCGATGGTCGCCTTCGTCGCCTCCGCGGCGTCACCCGAGTACGAGGTGGCGGCGGCGGAGAAGGAGGAGGGGATCGTCACGACGGTCGCGTAGCTGCCGTCGGCGAGGCCCTTCGCGGCGTCGTCCTTGTCCGTGAGGACCCAGGTGAAGTTGCCCGTCGAGTCCGAGCCGGAGACGTTGGGCACCGGGGTCGTGCTCGCGGACGGCGTCGCGCTCGCCGAGGGGGTGGAGGAGGGGGCGTCCGAGCTCGCGGAGTCGGTGCCGCCCGTCACCAGGCCGGCCGCGAGCTGGCGCCCGAGCGGCACGGTCTGCCCGTTGATCTCGACCGGGGTGTCCTCGTTGACCACGGCGGCCGTGATCGTGTCGAGTCGCTCGGTCGGGTTCCACAGCGCCCACACCAGGAGGCCGCCGATGACGAGGGGGACCAGGACGATCCCGAGAAGGGTCAGCCAGGACACCTTCTTGACGCCGCGGGGGCGTTCGAGGGAGAGGAGAGCCATCTGTCAGAGGACCTTTGCGATCGCGCGGCGCTCGGCCGCGGGCGAGACCGCGAGCACGCCGCGGTCGGAGGGGAGGAGGTCGTCGAGCGCCTCGGCGTCGACGGAGGAGGCGACCACGGTGAACGCGTCGTCGGCGGCGCGGGCGGCGTCGAGCTCGGCCCGGATCGCGCCGCGCAGCTGCGGGTCGGTGACCGTGTCGAGGTCGTCGAGCACCAGGATCGGCGGAGCCGACTCCAGGGCCGACCGGACGTCGGCGACGGGGTCGGCGGCTCCGGCGAGGCGCACCAGCCCGACCCGGCCGCGCACGGCGGCGGAGCGGATCGGCACGACCAGGCCCGCGACCTTCAGGCGCCCGGAGTCGGGGGCGAGCCGACCGGCGATGCTCAGCAGCAGCGCGGTGCGGCCGGAGCGGTGCGGCCCGTGGACCACGAGGGAGGAGCCGGGCGCGACCCGCAGCGAGACGCCGCTGTAGACGGGACCGTCGGGTCCGTCGAGGCGGAGGTCCTCGGCCGCTATCACGTCCGTGGATCCGGGCTCCGGCCAGTCGGCCAGCGCGAGCTCCTTCGTGAGGCCCTCGCCCTCGACGTCGAAGGACGGCAGGACGCGGTCGAGCCAGCGCGGCATGTGCCAGGCGCGGTCGCCGAGCAGGTGCAGCACGGCGGGCACCAGCGTCATCCGCACGATGAACGCGTCGACGAAGACGCCCACGGCGAGCCCGAGCGCGATCGGCTTGATGTTGGTGTCCCCCTCCGGCACGAAGGCGGCGAAGACCGAGAACATGATGACCGCGGCGGCCGTGACCACCTTGGCCGAGCCGACGAAGCCCGACTCGACAGCGGCGCGCGCCGGCCTCCCGTGCACGTAGTCCTCGCGCATCCGCGAGACCAGGAACACCTCGTAGTCCATCGCGAGGCCGAAGAGCACGCCCATCAGGATGATCGGCATGAAGCTGATGATCGGGCCCGTCTTGTCGACGTGCAGAGCGTCCGAGAACCATCCCCATTCGAACACCGCCGCCACTGCGCCGAAGGACGCACCGACCGACAGCAGGTAGCCCAGCGTCGCCTTGATCGGCACCCAGAGCGAGCGGAACACCATCGTCAGCAGCACCAGCGACAGGCCCACGACGAGCAGGCCGAACGGCAGCAGGGCTTTGGCGAGCGTGTCCGAGATGTCGATCCCGACCGCGGTCTGGCCGGTCACTGCGAGGTCGACGCCGTACTCCTGCTGGAAGTAGTCGTGCTTGTCGCGGATCTCGGCGACCAGCGCCTTGGTGGCCTCGGAGTCGGGGCCGCCCTCGGGAATGACCTGGATGATGCCGGTGTCGGCGGTCTCGTTGGGCGTCGCGAGCGGCACCGAGGCGACTCCGTCGAGCTTCTCGATCTCGCCCTTGAGGTCGTCCATCAGGCCGAGCGGATCGGTCGAGCCGATGATCGTGCCGGTGACGATGAGCGGGCCGTTGTAGCCGGCGCCGAAGTTCTCGGCGAGCAGGTCGTAGGTGGTGCGCGCGGGAGTGCCCTCGGCCTGGTAGCCGGCGTCCGGCAGGGCGAGGCGGAGGCTGAGCGCCGGGATGCTCGCGACGCCGAGCACGCCGATCACCGCGATGATCGTCACGATCGGGAAGCGCGTGACCACCCGGACCCAGCCGCGGAAGAACCCGCGCGGGACCTCGGCGTGCACGTGGCCGCCGGGGGAGGCGGTCGCCGCCTCCTCGTGCGCCTCGGTGTCGACGTGGGTGCCCGCGGCGGCGGCGGCCTTCGCGGCCTTCTTCTTCGCGCGGCGCTCCTTCGGGCGCAGCCGCGCGCCGGCGAAGCCGAGGAGGGCGGGGGTCAGGGTGAGCGCGATGACCACGGCGATCGCGACTCCGCCCGCCGCTGCGACGCCCATCGTGGTGAGGAACGGGATGCCCGCGACCGAGAGGCCGACGAGCGCGATGATCACGGTCAGGCCCGCGAAGACGACGGCGGAGCCCGCGGTCGCGGTCGCCCGCGCGGTCGACTCCTCCGGGTCCATGCCCTGCTTCAGCTGGTCCTGGTGGCGGCTGATGATGAAGAGGGCGTAGTCGATCCCGACCGCCAGGCCCAGCATCAGCGCCAGGAGCGGCGTGGTCGAGGAGATCGAGGCGAAGCGGGTGGCGATGAAGATGGCCGACATCGAGAGGGCGACGCCGAGCAGCGCGGTGACCAGCGGCATGCCGGCGGCCAGGAAGGAGCCGAAGGTGAGCACGAGGACGACGAGGGCGACCACGAGGCCGATCGCCTCCGTGATGGTCACGCCGGGGAGGTTCTGGGCGAAGAGGTCGCCGCCGAGCGAGACCACGGAGCCGGCGGGCAGCGCGTCCTGGAGGGTCGTCGCCTCGGCCTTCAGCGCGTCGCGGCTCTCGGGGCTCGTGGTGGTGGCGGAGCCGTCCATCTGGGCGGTGATGACGAGGGCGTTCCCGGCGTCGGAGATCGTGCCGGACACGCTGTCGGAGTAGGGGTCCGTGACGGCCGCGACCTCGTCGACGTCGCCGAGCGCGGCGACCGCGTCGCTGACGGGGCCCTTCACGTCGGCGTCCTGGACGCTGCCCCCGTCGGGCGCGACGACCACGTACCGCGCGGACGTGCCGCTGACCTGGGGGAAGGTGCGCTCGAGCTGGTCGAGGGCGGTCTGCGACTGCGTGCCCGGGATGGAGAACGTGTTGTCGGTGCCCTGGTTGAGCAGCAGCGCTCCTCCTCCGCCCGCCACCACGATCAGCAGCCACAGGACGGCGACGAGGCGGTGGGCGCGGTACACGCGACGACCGAGACGGTAGAGCAGCGACGACACGCGGTCTCCTGACGATGGGTGGGGAGGGTGGCGATACGTCTCTGTACCAGGGCGGAGCCGGGCTCCGATACACGAGCGTATCCGATACAGGACCGTATTCGATACGTGAATGTATCGGATAAGGTGAACGGCGTCGAAGGTGTTGACAGGGCGGGCAGGAGGCTGGTGATGACGGCGATCGACTCCACCCCTCCCGAGACCTCCCGCCGCGGCCGCACCCGCGAGCGCCTGCTCGACGCGGCCTACGACGTCTTCGCCGAGACCGGCGTGCACAGCGCGTCCGTCGAGCAGATCTGCGAGCGCGCCGGGTTCTCGCGCGGCGCCTTCTACTCCAACTTCTCCACCAAGGAGGAGCTGTTCTTCGCGCTCATGGAGCGGGAGAACGGCGCCCGGGTGACCGCCCTCGTCGAGCAGATGGACCGTACGATCCCGCGCGTCGTCTCGGCCGACGAGCCGCTGACGGCCGAGACGCTGGCCGTGGTCATCCTCGACTTCCTCCAGGGTCCTGCCACCGACAACCGCCGCTGGTGCGTGGTCGAGTCGGAGTTCGAGCTGCTCGCGCTGCGCGACCCGCGGATCGCTCCGCAGTACCGCGACTTCCGCGCCGGCTTCGACGCCTCGCTCGTGCAGATCGTGCACGGGGCGCTGCGCCAGGTGCGCCGCGACTTCTCCCTCGAGCCGACGACGGCCGTGCGCCTGCTGGTGGCGGGCTACGACGACGCGGTCAAGCAGTCGATCCTCGAGGACGAGTCGGAGCCCGCGTCGCTCGAGCGCCTGCGGGCGACGCTGACGGCGATCGTCCTCGCGATCTCGTCCGCCGACGCCTGAGCCGAGCGGGCTCTCGCGGCCGCCGCCGCCGTATGCGCCGGCCGGCTCCGCACCCGGCGGCCGAGCGGCCGCTGGGGAGTGCCGGGTCCGGTCCACGCTCCTCCGCCTGCGCGACGAGGATGGACCCATGGAACTGCGTCAGCTCGAACACTTCCTCGCCGTCGCGAAGGAGCAGCACTTCACCCGCGCCGCGAGCGCCCTGCAGATCTCGCAGTCGGGCCTCTCGGCGTCGATCCGCGCGCTCGAGAGCGAGCTGGGCAGCCCCCTCTTCACCCGCAGCACGCGCCGGGTCGAGCTGACGCCGGCCGGCCGGGCGATGCTCGCGGAGTCGGAGCGCTCGGTCGCCAGCGCGCTCGCCGCCCGCGACGCGGTTCTCGCCGTGCAGGGGGTGCTCCGCGGGAGCCTCGCGGTCGGCACGGAGGAGTGCCTCGGCGGCGTGCACCTGCCGCGCGAGCTCGCGACCTTCCGCGAGCAGCACCCGGGAGTCGCGCTCCGGCTGATCCACGAGGGGTCCGGCACGCTGCTCGACTCCGTCGCCGCCGGCCGCCTCGACCTGGCGCTGGTCGCCGACATCGGAGCCGTGCCGGGCGGCGTGCGGACGATGCCGCTGGCGAGCGAGGGCTTCGCGGTGCTCGTGCGCCCGGGTCACCCGCTCGCGAGCCGCGTCGGCTGCCGCATCCCGGACCTGGCGGGCGAGACGATCGTGGGGCTGCAGGAGCACTGGGCGGCGAGTCACCTCGCGGCGCGGGCGTTCGCGGCGCACGGCCTCGCGTTCGAGGTCGAGCTCGAGGTGAACGACGTGCACACGCTGCTCGACCTGGTCGAGTACGGCATGGGGATCGCGGTCGTGCCGGCGCACTTCGCCGAGAAGCGCCCGGCCGGGCTGCGGGCGGTGGCGCTCGCCGATCCGCTCCTGGTGTGGCGGACGATGGTGGCGGTGCCGGAACGTCCGAGCGCCGCGGCCCGCGCGTTCGTCTCGGCCCTCCCGCAGCCGCTGCAGGACGCGGTCTGAGTCGGAACGCGCTCGCAACGGAGGAGGGACCAGCGCCGAGATCCCGCGATCCGCGTCGGACCGGTGCCTCGACCGGATCCCTCCTCCGTCCTGAACGGGCTCAGTCGAGCGAGGCCAGCTCCTCGGGCGTGAGCTCCAGGTCGGCCGCCGTGGCGGAGTCGCGGATGCTCTCGGGGCGGGAGGCGCCCGGGATCGGCAGCACGACCGGGGCCTTCGCCAGCTCCCAGGCGAGGCAGACGACCTGCGGCGTCACGCCGCGGGCCTCGGCGACCGCCGCGAACGCGGAGTAGCGCGAGCCGAGCTCGCCCGCCGAGGAGATGCCGCCGAGCGGGCTCCACGGCAGGAACGCCAGTCCGAGCTCGGCGCAGAGCTCGAGCTCCGGCTCGCTGGAGCGGAACGACGGCGAGAACTGGTTCTGCACCGAGACCAGGCGCTCGCCGAGGATGCCGTGCGCCTCGCGGATCTGGTCAGGGTCGGCGTTAGAGATGCCCGCGCGGAGGACGACGCCCTCGTCGAGCAGCTCGGCCAGCGCTCCGATCGAGTCGGCGTAGGGGACCGCCGGGTCGGGCCGGTGGTACTGGTAGAGGCCGATCGCGTCGACGCCGAGGCGCTTCGCGGACGCGCGGGCCGCCTCCTTGAGGTACTCGGGGCGGCCGTCCTGGTCCCAGGGGCCGGGCTCGCGCCGCAGGTGGCCGCCCTTGGTGGCGACGAGCACGGCGGAGGTGTCGCCGCCGTAGCTGCGCAGCGCCTCCGCGATCAGCAGCTCGTTGTGGCCGAGGTCGTCCTGGGTGGCGAGGTGGTAGGCGTCGGCCGTGTCGATCAGGGTCACGCCGGCGTCGAGGGCGGCGTGGATCGTGGCGATCGAGCGCTCGCGGTCCGGGCGGCCCTCGATCGACATCGGCATGCCGCCGAGTCCGATCGCGCCGACCTGGAGGTCGCCGAGAGTGCGCTGCTTCATGAATGCTCCTTCGCAGTGGGGTGGGTGGTCACCAGGCGTAGTCCTCGGGGGATGTCCGGTGACCGGGGAAGATCTCGTCGAGGCGCGCGAGGGCCTCGGCGTCGAGGGTGATGTCGACGGCGGCGACGGCGCTCTCGAGCTGCTCGAGCGTCCGCGGCCCGGTGATCGGACCGGTGACGGCGGGCTGGTGGAGGAGCCACGCCAGCGCCAGCTCGCCGGGCGCCTCGCCGCGCTCGCGGGCGAACGCCTCCCACTGCTCCAGCGCGGGACGGTGCTCCTCGATCGCGGCGAGGGTGCGCTCGGAGGAGCGGCGCCCGCCCTCCGCGGTCTTCTCGAGCACGCCGCCCAGCAGTCCGCCCTGCAGCGGCGACCAGGGGATGACGCCGAGCCCGTAGTGCAGCGCGGCGGGCAGGACCTCGCGCTCGACGTCGCGGACGAGCAGGCTGTAGATCGACTGCTCGGAGGCGAGGCCGGTGAAGTGGCGGGCGCGCGCCGCCTCCTGCGCCTGGGCGAGGTGCCAGCCGGCGAAGTTGCTGGAGCCGACGTAGAGGACCTTGCCCTGCTGGACGGCGACCTCCATCGCCTGCCAGATCTCGTCCCAGGGCGTCGTCCGGTCGACGTGGTGGAACTGGTAGAGGTCGATGTGGTCCGTCTGCAGGCGGCGGAGGCTCTCGTCGAGCGCGCGGCGCAGGGTGAGCGCCGAGAGGCGGCCGCCGTTGGGCCAGGAGTCGCGGCCGCGCTCGGCTCCGGGAGCGGCGAACTCGCCCATGTCGCCGAAGACCTTGGTCGCGAGGACGGTGCGCTCGCGGCGCTCGCCGCCCTGCGCGAACCAGCGGCCCACGATCTCCTCGGTGGCGCCGCGGCCGGCCTCGCCTCCGTACACGTTGGCGGTGTCGAAGAAGTTGACGCCGAGCTCGTGCGCGCGGTCCATGATCGCGAACGAGTCGTTCTCCTCGGTCTGCATGCCGAAGTTCATGGTGCCGAGGACGGTGCGGGAGACGGACAGGCCGGTGCGACCGAGGTGCGTGTACTGCATGGTCCCAGTCGACTCCGGTTCGGGCCGCGTGTCCAACAGGTGCTCGGCATGGGTGCGATCGACGGGGGAGGTCAATCGGGGGCGCGCCGTCCAGGGGCCCCCCCGCGCCCCGCCTCGGGCCTGCGCGTCGGCCGGGTCCAGCGGCCTCGACCGGATCGCCCGCGGCCCGCTGGGCGCGGTGGCGCCCGGCCGCCCGGGTGCCGGGTTAGAGTCGCGGAATGGTCCGGACGACGCAGCGCCTCGTGATCGCCCTCTCCGCCGTGATCCTGCTCGCCGGCTGCACGGCGGAGGCGACGAGCCCCGCCGCCGCACCCGCCGAGCCGACCGCCTCGACCGCCTCGACCGCACCGCCCGCCGCCGGAGCCGAGTCCACGCCGCGGCCGGTGCCGAGCGTCTCGACCACTCCCGCACCCGTCGAGGACGTCTCGGGCGAGTGCGTCGTCCAGGCGCTCGACGAGGGGACGCTCGACGGCGTCGACCTCGAGCGCGTGCGCGACCGCGGCACCCGCGTCGGCGCGACCGGGACGGCGAGCACCGCCTCCGACGGCGCCCCGGCCTCCTACCTGGTGGCAGCGGGCGACATCAGCGAGCGGATCGCGGACCGGTTCTGCATCAGCTCCGACTACCTCTCCGCGCTGAACTCGGTGCGCCGCGACGGCGTCGACATCGACAGCCTCTACGGCGGCGACACCCTCAACCTCCGCCCGGCGACCGTCCTGAGCGTCGGCGACCAGAACGGCCGCGTCCTCGACAACGCCGAGCCCGACGACCTCCCCGCGCAGACCGGCTGACGCCGCCGACGCCCGCCGCCACTCCTCCCGCCTCGCAGCAGCACGCGACCACCGCGGAAGGCGCGGATCCGACGGCACGTGCGCGGCACTCAGCCCAGGACGCCGATCAGGACCGCCGACACGGCGACGGTCGCCGCGAGCCCGGTCGTCCGCGAGCGGCGGCGCGCCGGGTCCTCGAACCACGGCAGCCCGTCCCAGCGCAGCACGGCGCCGGCCGCCCCGGCCGCGGTGAGAGCCACCAGCACGGCCCAGGGGAGCAGCGTCAGCGCCGACCAGTCGACGAGCGCCCGCCCGAGCAGCAGCACGGCGCCGGCCTCGACGCCGCGGGCGAGCGTCCGGACGCGGTCGCGGTCGAGGAACCCGGCCGCCCGGCGCCGGGGGATGCTCCCCATGGCGAAGCGGCCGACGGTGAACGCGACGACGAGCAGGACGAGGATCGAGGCGATCATCACGACTCCTCCCCGGCGCGCTGCAGCAGGCGCAGACCGAGCTCGTCGACCGAGCTCGCCGTGTCCCCGTTGACGAACACGGCTAGGCCGCGCTCCCGGTCCATCGCGAGCATCGTCGAGTAGCCGGAGGTCCCTCCGTTGTGCCAGGTCACGGATCCGCCGTCCTCCGACTCCGAGGTGAACCAGCCGAGGCCGATCCGCGCCCCGTCGGCGTCGAATCGGGGATCCAGGACGCTCGCCGCGGGCACGCCCAGCGCGGGGTCGTCGGTGAGGAGGGCCTGCGCGTAGCGGGCCATGTCCGCCGCCGTGGAGCGGACGCCGCCCGCCGGCGCGTAGCCCGCCATCGTCCACGCGTCGACGGACCGCCCGCTCGCCGAGAAGCCGGTCGGCGCGTCGGCGGGGAGGGCGTCCGCGGTCTCCGGGACGGAGGTCGCGGACATCCCGAGCGGAGCGAGGACGCGCTCGCGGAGGAGGTCGGCGTAGTCGCGGCCCTCGGCGCGGGCGAGCGTCTGGCCCAACACCGCCGCACCGAGGTTCGAGTAGGCGTGCACGTGCTCGCCCTGGTCCGCCTCGGCGGCCTGCCGGAGGACGTCGTCGGCCGACCAGCCCGCGTAGGGGTCCGTGCCGCGCAGCTGGGCGAACAGCGTCGAGGCGAGGTCGCCGACACCGGTGGGGAGGCGCGGCAGGCCGGAGCGGTGGGTCGCCAGCTCCTCGAGCGTCCCGGTGAAGCCGCCGACGTCGGCGTGCTCGGCGGCGGGGTCCTCGAGCCCGACCGTCCCCTCGGAGGCGCTCCGGGCGAGGAGGAGCGCGGTCATCGTCTTCGTGACCGATCCGATCTCGACCTCGGTCCGCTCGTCGGCTCCGAGTCCGCCGTAGCGCACGCCGTCGGGCGTGATCACGGCGGCGACGAGGTGGTTCCGCGCGCCGTCTCCGACGTCGGTCCGGAGCCACCCGGCGATCTCGGCGTCGCCGGTCGCCTCGGTCGAGAGGGTGGGAGCGGAGGGACGGAGCAGCACTCCGCCGAGCAGGACGACGGCCGCGGCGGATGCGGCGGCGAGAGCGAGGCGGCGGCGGGTCATCGGGGTCCTCCGGAGGCGAGCAGGATCACGAGCAGGGGGACGAGGCGCTCCGGCGGGACGCCGTAGCGACCGCGGCCGCGCGCCTCCAGCCAGCCGGCGGCGACCAGCTGGTTGACGTGGTGGTAGATCTGCCCGGTGGTGCCCGCGCCCTCGCTCTCGGCGAGCTGCGCGACGGTCTCGACTCCGCCGGCCACCGCCTGCAGGAACCGCAGGCGCACGGGGCTGCCCAGCGCGGCGAGCGCGGTCGGCCCGGGGCTCGCTCCCCAGTCGCGCTCGAAGAACGCGTCGGTGCTGAGGCCGTACTGCCACTCGACGGGGCCGGCCGGAGTGGCGACCGAGCCGGCGAAGACGACTCCGCCGGGAGAGGGCAGGCGCTCGCGGAGAGCGGTCAGGGCCCAGAGCGGATCGTCGGCGGCGGGCGCGGCGGGGGTGTCGGCGCGCTCGAGGCGGTCCAGCCGCGCTCGGAGCTCGTCGACCTCGCCGGCGAGGTCTCGGGAGGAGGTCATGCTCCACTATTGCAAACATTCCGTAATCACGGAACTCCGGAGCGGAGCCGGTACCGCAGGAGTCGCGGTGGTCCAGCTCGACCACCGCGACTCCTGCGGACTCGGATCGCCCGGAGGCTCAGCCGAAGTGGCGCGGCAGCACGGCGCCGTTCACCGAGCGGAGCTCGTCCAGCGGTAGCGTGAAGAGGCCCTGCACCTCGACCGCGGGGGTCGCCGCGTCGGTCACGCCGATGCGCAGCACCGGGTAGCCCCGGCCCTCGCAGAGCCCGCGGAACTTCACGTCGTCCTCGCGCGGCACCGACACGAGCACGCGGCCGGTCGACTCCGAGAACAGCGCGGCCGTCGCGTCGACGCCGTCGCGCTCCATCAGCTCGTCGAGCCAGATGCGCGCCCCGACGCCGAAGCGCAGCGCCGACTCGGCCAGCGCCACCACGAGCCCGCCGTCGGCGAGGTCGTGGGCGGAGGCGATGAGCGACTCCTTCGCGCCCGCCGAGATCAGCTCGGCCAGCGCGCGCTCGGCGCCCAGGTCGAGCTGCGGGGGCAGCCCGCCGAGGTGGTCGTGGATCGTGCCGGCCCACGCGGAGCCGTCGAGCTCGTCGCGGGTGGTGCCGAGGAGGTAGAGGTTGTCGCCCTCGTCCTGCCAGCCGGAGGGGATGCGGCGCGCGACGTCGTCGATCACGCCGAGGACGCCGACAACGGGGGTCGGGAAGATCGGCACGTCGCCGGTCTGGTTGTAGAACGAGACGTTGCCGCCGGTGACGGGGATCTCGAGCTCGAGGCAGGCGTCGGCGAGCGCGCCCACGGCCTCGCGGAACTGCCACATCACCTCGGGGTTCTCGGGGCTGCCGAAGTTGAGGCAGTCCGAGACGGCGACCGGGGTCGCTCCGGTGACGGCGACGTTGCGGAACGCCTCGGCCAGCGCCAGGCGGGCGCCCTGCGCCGGGTCGAGCTGGCACCAGCGCCCGTTCGCGTCGGTCGCGACCGCGAAGCCGAGGCCCGACTCCTCGTCGACGCGGACCATGCCGCCGTCGTCGGGATAGCTGAGCGCGGTGTTGCCGAGCACGTAGCGGTCGTACTGCGAGGTGATCCAGCTCTTGTCGGCGAGGTTCGCCGAGCCCAGGAGCGCCAGGGTCTCGGCGCGCAGCGCGTCGCCGCCGGTCGAGCGGGGCAGGCGGGAGGAGGAGTCGGCCTGCAGCGCGTCGAGCCAGGAGGGGTACTCGATCGGGCGCTCGTAGACCGGGCCGTCGACCGCGACGGTGCGCGGGTCGACGTTGACGATCTCCTCGCCGTGCCAGTTGATGATGAGGCGGCCGGAGTCGGTGACCTCGCCGAGCACGCTGGTCTCGACGTCCCACTTGCCGACGACCTCGAGGAACGCGTCGAGCTTCTCGGGCGTGACGACGGCCATCATCCGCTCCTGCGACTCCGACATGAGGATCTCCTCCGCCGTGAGCGAGGGGTCGCGCAGCAGCACCGAGTCGAGCTCGATGAACATGCCGCCGTCGCCGTTGGAGGCCAGCTCCGAGGTGGCGCACGAGATGCCCGCGGCGCCCAGGTCCTGGATGCCCTCGACGAGGTCCTTGCGGAACAGCTCGAGGCAGCACTCGATGAGCACCTTCTCGGCGAACGGGTCGCCGACCTGCACCGCGGGGCGCTTGGTCGGTCCGCCGTCGGCGAAGGTGTCGGAGGCGAGGATCGACGCGCCGCCGATGCCGTCGCCTCCGGTGCGCGCCCCGAACAGCACGACCTTGTTGCCGACGCCGCGGGCGTTCGCGAGGTGCAGGTCCTCGTGGCGGAGGACGCCGACGGCCAGCGCGTTGACGAGCGGGTTGCCCTGGTAGACGGAGTCGAAGTAGGTCTCGCCGCCGATGTTCGGCAGGCCGAGGCAGTTGCCGTAGAAGGAGATGCCGGCCACGACGCCGTGCACCACGCGCGCGGTGTCGGGGTCGTCGATCGCCCCGAAGCGCAGCGCGTCCATCACCGCGACCGGCCGGGCGCCCATCGAGATGATGTCGCGGACGATGCCGCCGACCCCTGTCGCCGCACCCTGGAAGGGCTCGATGTAGCTCGGGTGGTTGTGGCTCTCGATCTTGAAGGTGACGGCCCAGCCCTCGCCGACGTCGACCACTCCGGCGTTCTCGCCCATGCCGACCATGAGGTTCTTCTTCATGGCGGGGGAGACCTTCTGCCCGAACTGGCGGAGGTACATCTTCGACGACTTGTAGGAGCAGTGCTCGCTCCACATCACCGAGTACATCGCGAGCTCGCCGCTCGTGGGGCGGCGGCCGAGGATCTCGCGGATGCTCGCGTACTCGTCGGGCTTGAGTCCGAGGGCCGCGTAGGGCTGCTCCCGCTCGGGCGTCGCCTCCGCGTTCGCAGTGGTGTCGGGAACGGCGGTGCGGCTGTCTGCCATGTGCTGGAGGCTCCAGGGGAGGGGGACGGGATGCGCGTCGATCCTACCCGCCGCGGTCGCCGGGGTCCGGGCCCTCCGGTGGAGCGGTGCGGGCATCGGCGCCTAGGATCGGGCGGGTGAAGCGGGCGGCTCTGATCGGGACCGTGCTGTGGGGGCTCTACCAGTGCTTCGGGAACCTCGGAGCGGCGAACATCTCGTCGGACGAGCCCGTGTACCTCGCCGCGGGGTGGGACTACCTGCACGGCGACGTGAGCGCGAACCTCGAGCATCCGCCGACGGCGAAGTACCTGATCGGGCTCGCGCAGGTGCTGCTCGGCGAGGGGCTGCTCGCGGGCAGGATCGCCGCCGGCGCGGCCGCGTTCCTCACCGGGGTGGTGCTCTGGCTCTGGTTCCGGCGCGAGCTCGGCCCGACGCTCGCGCTCGTCCCGGCCGGCCTGTTCCTCCTCCTCCCGCGCACCGCCGTGGGCGCCGGCACCCGGATCGACCGCCTCGCGCTCCTGGAGCCGTTCATGGTGCTCTTCGCCGTCGCGGCGATGGCGGCGGCGTGGACCTGGTCGCGCGCCTCGCCGGGCAGGCGGAGCGGCTGGCTGATCGCGCTGGCCGGTGCACTGCTGGCGCTGTCGGTCACCTCGAAGCTGACCACCGCGGTCCTCGCGCCCGTGCTCCTGCTGCCGCTGCTGTGGTCGGGGAGCAGGGCCCGGGCTCTGCGGGGCGGTCTCGCCCTCTCCATCGCGTTCGTCGTCACCGGGGTGCTCGCCTACCTGCCGGTGCACCCGGTCGAGGCGGTCCGGTACCTGCTCGAGTTCCAGTCCGAGCACAACGCCGACGGCCACCTGATCGAGGTCGCCGGGACCGCGTACGTCTTCCCTCCGTGGTGGGCGAACCTCTGGTTCATGGTCGTCGGCATCGGGCCGGCGGCGCTCGCCGTGCTGCTCCTCGGGACCCTGCTGTCCCTGCTCGCTCCGCGGCGCCGCGCGCTGGTGCTCTACCTGGGCGCCGCGACGCTGCTCCTCCTCGTGTTCCACCTGGCGATCAGCTCGGTCGCGCTGCCGCACTACTACGCGGCGTGGGCGTGGCTCCTCTGCGCGCTGGCGGGCATCGGCATCGCGGAGGCACTGCGCGGCGGGATCGTGCTGCCCGCACCCCTCGCCCGCGGCGCCGGCGCGGTGCTGCTGGCCGCCTCCCTCGTGATCGCGATCGCCACCTCGGCGGGGATCGCCCAGGAGCGGCCGACCGGGATCGCGCGAGTGGCCGACGTGCTGCGCGAGCGCGGCCTCGACGGCGGCCTGGTCCTCGCGCAGGGCATGTCCTCGGGCGTCTACGTGCCCTACATCGGCGACCGGGTGACGACCGATCCGTCGTCCGCCGGGATCGTCGCCATCGCGATCGAGCGGTCGGCGCGCTTCCCCGTCGATCCGCGCGTGTCCGCCTACCTCGAGTCGGCGCGGCCCGAGACGGTGCGGCTCGACGACCTCACCCTCGTGCTGGTCGACGGACCGCTGCCGTGACCGCTCACTTCGAGCGGCAGGCCCCCGGATCGACGGCGTCCGTCAGCGAGGCGGCCTGCTCGACCACGGGAGTGAGGACCGAGAGCGGGATGGCGTAGCCGACGTTGTCGACGGAGGCGGCCTTGCCGAAGACGACGCCCGACACGGTGCCCTCGAGAGAGAGCAGCGGGCCGCCCGAGTTGCCCTGGTTGACGATGGCGGCGAGGGTCAGCACCTCCCGTGAGGTCGGTGCTCCGTCGACCATCAGCGAGACCGTGGCGTCGGAGGAGATCTCGGCCGAGCCGAGGGTCAGCGGGCCGCCGAAGGGGTAGCCCGCGACCACCGCGTCGTCCCCGGCGGCGACGGCGTCGTCGAGCGGGAGCGGGGAGGCGTCGAGCCCGTCGACGGCGATCACGGCGAGGTCGGCGGCCGGGTCCAGGTAGACGACTCGGCCGGTGCGCGGGGCCTCGCCCGGCGCCTCGACGACCGGCTGCGAGACTCCGCCGACCACGTGCGCGTTGGTGATCACGCGGTCGTCCGAGACGACGAAGCCGCTGCCCGTCACTCCGACGTCACAGGCCCAGGCCGTGCCGGAGACGCGCACGACCGAGCGGGTGGCGGCGGCGACCTCCGGGTCGTCGGTCGAGACGTCCGGGATCGCGGGCGCCCGGGTGGGAGCGTCGAGCGCCTCGACGACCCACGACGTGCCCTCGTCGACCACGGTCGACTGCAGCTGGGCGAGGAAGGCGCGGACGGGGGAGGGGGTGAGGTCGTCGATCGTGCGGATGACCGTCGATCCGGCGACCGAGGTCGTGACGAGGGGGACGCCGAGGAGGGAGACGGCCGAGGTGACGGCGATCCAGACCAGGCCGGAGATCGCGACGCCGGCGACGCCACCCGCGAGCCGGTCGAGCAGGCCGAGCTTCACCCGGTCGGCTCCGCGGCCGATGACCGCGCCGAGCGTCGCTCCGATCGCGTAGCCGACGCCCAGCAGCAGCACGGCGGTGCCGATCACGGCGAGCAGGCGCCACTCGCTGCCGGCCGTCCACGACGAGACGGCGGGCACGGCGAACGAGGCGCCGATCGCGCCCGCGACGATCCCGGCGAGACCGCCGAGGGTCCGGAGCAGGCCGCGCCGCAGACCGTCGACGAGCGCGCCGATGAGGCTCAGGACGACGATGACGTCGACGATCACGGATGCACCCACGCGGAACTCCTGCCGGTGTCGGGGACGGGTCCTCCAGCATGACCGACGCGGGATGCGCGGACGCCCGGAGGCGGCTGGCAGTCCGCGGCAGCTGAGGTGCGCGGGACGGCGGCGGCGCGGGAGCCGGACGCCTCCGGGCGGGCGCTGCAGCCGAGCGGGCGGTGCCGCCGGGAGGGCGGTGCCTCTTAGAAGAACGAGATGCAGTACGGCGTCGCGATCGGCGCGAACAGGCGGTCCATCCGCCCCGCCTCGCCCGTGACGCGCGCCAGCCCGGCCTTCGCCAGGATCGACGGCCGCACCGAGCCCAGCAGCAGCGAGCCCAGGTCGGCCACGTCCAGCGCGAGCTCGGCCTCGTCCCCGGTGCGCTCCACGGTGGCGGAGCCGCCCGAGGCGGTGAGGCGGTAGCGGCCGTCGGCGAGCCCGAGCCCGTCGGCCACCTCGACGACGACCGAGCCGTCAGCGGTCCACGGCCGGGCCGAGAACGCGGCGGCGACGTCGAGGATCCGCAGCCAGATCAGGTCGCCCACGTGGCTCACCTGCACCACGCGCGCGTCGCGGAGCGCCCAGGTCAGCGGATCGTCCACCGGCGCCATGTCCCAGGTCACCGCGGAGGCGAGGTCGACCGCGCCGAGGTAGCCCCAGAGCGCGAGGTAGGCGTCGGCGCCGGGGGCGACGAGGTCGACGATCTCGAGGGTCTTGTCGTCCTCGGGCCCGACCGCGCGGTAGGTCACGAAGCCGTCGAGCGTCCCCTCCTCGTCGAGGTGGACGGCCGAGCGGACGTCGAGGCCGGGCGTGGTCTCGCCGGACGCGGTGCCGACGGAGTTCGCCTCGTAGCGCGACTGGCGGGTCAGCGAGCCGGGGGTCGACGCCTGGAACGCGGCGAACACCGCGGGGATGCGCGGCTGCAGCCAGCTCGTCGCGACCACCTCGACGCGGCCGGCGGGCTCGGTCTGCAGGCCGAAGCGCGGTCCGGTGTCGACGCGGATCGAGCGGGTGAAGGCCGAGCGGCCGAAGCCGAACCGGCGGTAGATGGAGGCCTCGCTCGCCGTGAGCGCGGCGACCGGGGTGCCGGCCTCCTTCGCCAGGCGCAGGTCCTCGGTGATCATCGCGCGCAGGATGCCGCGGCGCCGGTGCGTGGGCCGCACGGTCACCTGCGAGACGAGGTGCGCCGGCAGCTCGCGTCCGCCGCCGACCTGCAGGGCACCGGGGAACGCCGCGTAGGTGCCGACCGGCACGCCCGCGCCGTCGAGCCCCTCGGGGGCGGAGGAGTCGACGACCGCGGTGAGCACGCGCTGGTCGGCGACCATGTGCTCGGCCCAGTCGCGCAGCTTCTCCGGCGTGAACTCCTTCTCGTGGAAGCCCGCGTTGATCGCGGTGGCCCACGCGGCGGTGGCGGCGTCGGGACCGCCCTCGTCGTTCAGGGCGGCGGGGAAGCGGCGGAGGTCGAGACCGGTGAGAGGCATCCGTCCAGCCTATTCACCCGGGGTGCGCGGGGGCTGAACCGGTGCGCGAACGGTCACCGCGACGGGCGCGCCCGTAACGCGGACCGCCGTCAGAGCACGGTCCACCGCTTCTCGACCGCCGCGTCCACCGCCTCCGCGAGCTCGTCCAGCCGCCGGGAGTCGAGGCGCCCCGGGTCCGCGGCCGCCCGGATCCGCCCGCTCATCGCCGCGATCGCCGAGCGCCGCCGCGGCAGGGTCGCGGTGAACGCGCAGTCGCGCAGCAGCACCAGCAGCTCGCCCGCCCGGCCCTGCGCCTCCGCGAGGACCTCGAGCCGCCGCTCGAACGGCGACTCCGGGACCGTCACGCGCAGGAACCCGTCCGGATCCTGGAACGCCGCCGGCGGATCCGGGACCCGCGCGAGCAGCGCCAGTGCGGCGCCCAGTTCGTCCAGATCGCCCTCGTGCGCCAGCTCCCGCAGCCGCGAGTCCACGTCCTCGGCCGGCCCCGCCCCGAGCTCCACCGTCCGCAGCACGAGCGCGTCGAGCCGGCGCTCCTCCTCCTCGCCCGGGACCGACGGAGTCGCCGACCACCACGAGAGCACCGGAGTCGCGGCCACCGCGTGCTCGCCGATCCGCCGCTCCAGCGCGATCAGCAGGTCCTCCCGCGCGGCGAGCGCCACCAGCGCGTCCACGTCGAGGTGGAGCAGGGTGCCCGAGGCGGGCGGCGCCACCAGCCGGCGTCCGGAGGGAGGGACGGTCTCCGCCCGCGTCCTCGCCCCGGGTCCGCGCTCGCTCGCCCGCAGGATCTCCTCCTCGAGGGTCCGCCGGGGTCGTCGTCGTCCGCTTCCGCGCGCCATGCCGTCACGCTACCGTCGGCCGCATGACCCGGTTCCTCGCCCTCCTCCGCGGAGTGAACGTCAACGGCCGCACCGTCCGCAGCGCCGAGCTCGCCGAGACGGTCGCCGGCATCGGCGTGGACCGGGTGCGGACGGTCGTCGCGAGCGGCAATGCGGCCTTCGACTCCGACCGCCCGGCCGCCGAGCTGAAGCCCGCGCTCGAGGCGGCGCTCGCCGAGCGGTTCGGCTACGACGCCTGGATCGTGCTCGTGACGCAGGAGGCGCTCGCCGCGGTGCTCGCCGCCTACCCGTTCCCGCGGATCGACGAGGAGGCGCATCCGTACGTCGTCTTCGGCTCGGACGAGGAGGCGCTCGACGCCGCGCAGGGCGCGATCGGCGAGCCGGATCCGGCGGTCGAGCTCGTCGCCCGGGGTGCCGGCGTCCTCTACTGGCGCTGCCCGCGCGGCTCCTCGACGGACACTCCGGTCGCGCGGATCCTCGCCCGCTCCGCCTACCGCTCGAGCACCACGACCCGGAACCTGCGCACCGTCGAGAGGCTCGCGACGGCCTGACGTCCGCGGCTGTGGCGGGGCCGTCTCCGGGCTCCGCGAGCGGCACCTCGGGGCGCCTCCGACCTCGGGAGGCGAGGAATCGGGGCTGAGAGCACGCACATTCTTTGGTTAGGCTGTCCTTAGTGCCGGTCCACTCGGACCCTGCGCCGCCTCCCGCACAGCCTCTCGAAAGGGACCCATGCCCCGCGCCACCACGCCCCTCGCCCTGCTCGCCGCCACCGCGCTGACGATCGGCCTCGCCGGCTGCAGCGGCTCGGCCGCCGGAGACGACGCCGCCGCCGACAGCGGCTTCACGCCGATCACGATCGAGCACGCTCTCGGCACCACCACCATCGAGTCGGCGCCCGAGCGCGTGGCGACGGTCAACTGGGCCAACCACGAGGTCCCGCTCGCGCTGGGCGTGGTCCCCGTGGGCATGGCCGCCGCCAACTTCGGCGACGACGACGGCGACGGGCTCCTCCCCTGGGTGAGCGAGAAGCTCGACGAGCTCGGCGCCGAGGCCCCCGTCCTCTTCGACGAGACCGACGGCATCGACTTCGAGGCCGTCTCGGACACCGACCCGGACGTCATCCTCGCCGCCTACTCCGGCCTCACGCAGGAGGACTACGACACCCTGAGCGAGATCGCCCCCGTCGTCGCCTACCCCGAGACCGCCTGGGGCACCTCCTGGCGCGACATGATCACGCTGAACAGCGAGGCGATGGGCAGGGCCGACGAGGGCGCCGCCCTGATCACCGAGCTCGAGGGCGAGATCGAGGAGAAGGTCGCCGCGCACCCGCAGCTGGCCGGCACCTCGGCGATGTTCCTCACCCACGTCGACCCGACGGACCTCAGCCAGGTCAGCTTCTACACCTCGCACGACACCCGCCCCGCGTTCTTCGAGGACCTCGGCATGGCCACCCCGGGCAGCATCGCGACCGCCTCCGCCGCGACCGACAAGTTCTCGCTCACGCAGAGCGCCGAGCAGGCCGACGCCTTCAGCGACGTCGACGTGATCGTCACCTACGGCGACGACGAGCTCGTGAGCACCCTCAAGGCCGACCCGCTGCTCTCGCAGATCCCCGCGGTCGCCGACGACGCCATCGTGCGCCTGCCCTCCACGCCGCTCGGCACCGCCGCCAACCCGACGCCGCTCTCGATCTCGTGGGTCCTCGACGACTACCTGGACCTGCTCGACGAGGCCGCCGCCAAGGCCGCGCAGAGCACTCCGGCCGCCTGAGCCGGGATCCGGCCCGCGTGACCCTCGCCGCTCCTCCCGCCGCCTCGGGCGTCGCCGCCGTGCGCCGCCCGAGGCGGCTGCGCGCCCTCTGGCTGCTCGCGGCCGTGGCCGTGCTGCTCGCCGCCGCCGTGGTGTCGGTGCTGGTGGGGTCGCGGGAGGTGGCGTGGAGCGACGTGGTCGCCGCGTTCGGCGGGTCCACGGACGGGTTCGCGCAGGCCGCGGTCGCCAAGCGCATCCCGCGCACCGTGCTCGCCGCGATCGCGGGCGCGGCCCTCGGCGTCGCCGGCGTGCTGATGCAGGGGGTGACCCGCAATCCGCTGGCCGACCCCGGCATCCTCGGGGTGAACACCGGAGCCTCGCTCGCGGTCGTGACGGGCATCGTCTTCTTCGGGCTGACGAGCTCCGCCGCCTACGTCTGGGTCGCGATCGGCGGGGCCGCGGTCGCCGCGGTCTTCGTCTACACGGTCGGGTCGCTCGGGCGCGGCGGCGCGACTCCGCTCAAGCTCGCCCTGGCCGGGGCCGCCACCTCGGCCGCGCTGGTCTCGGTGATCAGCGCGATCGTCCTGCCGCGCGCCGACATCGCGGGCGGCATCCGCTCCTGGCAGATCGGCGGAGTGGGCGGCGCCACGTCCGCGAGCATCGCGCAGGTGCTCCCCTTCCTCCTGGCCGGCCTCGTCCTCTGCGTGCTCTCGGCCAAGAGCCTCAACACCCTCGCGCTCGGCGACGAGCTCGCCGCGGGCCTGGGGGAGCGGGTCGCCCTCGCGCGCGGCGGGGCCGCCCTGGGCGCGGTCGTGCTCTGCGGAGCGACGACCGCGGTCACGGGGCCCATCGGCTTCGTCGGCCTGGTCGTCCCGCACGCCTGCCGCCTCCTCGTCGGCGTCGACCACCGCTGGCTGCTGCCGTTCTCGGCGGTGACCGGCGCCGTGCTCCTGATCGCGGCGGACATCGTCGGCCGCGTCGTCGCGCGCCCGAGCGAGATCGACGTGGGCATCGTCACCGCGCTGGTCGGCGCCCCGGTGTTCATCGCGATCGTCCGCCGCCAGAAGGTGCGCGAGCTGTGACCGCGCTGCTCGAGGCGCCCTCCGCCACCGCCCGCGCCGTCGCGGCCGGCCGCCGCCGCCGCGGTACCCGCCGCCGGGTCGTCGTCGCCGTGCTCGCTGTCCTGATCGCGGCCGTCCTCGCCGTCTCCCTGCTGGTCGGCCAGACCGTCTACTCGCCCGACGAGGTGCTGCGCGTGATCCTCGGTGAGCAGGTCCCCGGGGCGAGCTTCACCGTCGGGCGCCTCCGCCTCCCGCGCGCCGTCCTCGCCCTGCTGGTGGGCCTGTGCTTCGGGCTCGGCGGAGTGAGCTTCCAGACCATGCTCCGCAACCCGCTCGCCAGCCCCGACATCATCGGGATCAGCGCCGGGGCGAGCGCCGCCGCGGCCTTCGCGATCGTGACGCTCTCGCTCGGGGCGGCGCAGGTCTCGGCCCTCGCGATCGTCGCGGGACTCGTGGTCGCCCTGCTCGTCTACGCCCTGTCCTACCGCAGCGGAGTCGCCGGCACCCGGCTGATCCTGATCGGCATCGGGGTCGCCGCGATGCTCGACTCCCTCACCGCCTACGTGCTCTCGCAGGCCGCCGCGTGGGACCTGCAGGAGGCGTCCCGCTGGCTCACCGGGAGCCTCAACGGCGCGAGCTGGAGCGAGGTCGTGCCGGTCCTCGCCGCGGTCGTCGTCCTCACCCCCGTCCTGCTCTCGCGCTCGCGCGACCTCTCCGCCACGCAGCTCGGCGACGACACCGCCTCCGCGCTCGGCATCCGCGTGAACGCCACCCGCCTCGTCGTGATCGTCGCCGCGGTCGGGCTGATCGCCTTCGCGACGGCCGCCGCCGGCCCGATCGCGTTCGTGGCCTTCCTCTCCGGCCCGATCGCCGCCCGCCTGATCGGGCCCGGCGCGTCGCTCCTCATCCCCTCGGCCCTCGTCGGCGCGCTGCTCGTGCTCGTCGCCGACTTCGTCGGGCAGTTCGGGCTGGGCCTGCGCTACCCGGTCGGAGTGGTCACCGGCGTCCTCGGGGCGCCGTACCTCGTCTACCTCATCGTCCGCAGCAACAGAGCGGGAGGCTCACTGTGACCACCGCGCACACCCTGACGGCCGAGGGGGTCACCCTCGGCTACGGCGACCGGACGGTCGTCGACGGCCTCGACCTCGTCGTCCCGCCCGGCCGCATCACCGCGATCGTCGGAGCGAACGCCTGCGGCAAGTCGACGCTCCTGCGCTCGATGTCGCGCCTGCTCGCGCCCCGCTCCGGCGCCGTGCTGCTCGACGGCAGGGCCGTGCACCGGACGCCGGCGAAGCAGCTCGCCCGCACGCTCGGCCTCCTCCCGCAGTCGCCGATCGCCCCGGAGGGCATCACCGTCGCGGATCTCGTCGGCCGCGGCCGCCATCCGCACCAGGGGATGCTGAGCCGCTGGAGCGCCCACGACGACGAGGCCGTCGCGACCGCGCTCGACGCGACCGACACCGCCGCCCTGGCCGACCGCTCCGTCGACGAGCTCAGCGGCGGGCAGCGCCAGCGCGTCTGGATCGCGATGGCCCTCGCGCAGGAGACGGACGTGCTGCTGCTGGACGAGCCGACCACCTTCCTCGACGTCAGCCACCAGATCGAGGTGCTCGACCTGCTCGTCGACCTCAACCGCACCCGCGGGACGACGGTGGTGATGGTGCTGCACGACCTCAACATGGCCGCCCGCTACGCCGACCACCTCGTGGCCATCGCGCACGGCGCGGTGCACGCCTCCGGCACCCCGGCCGCGGTGCTCACCGAGGAGACGGTGCTCGCCGTGTTCGGCCTCGACAGCCGCATCATCACCGACCCGACCTCGGGCACTCCGCTGATGCTCCCCCTCGGGCGGCACCGCCTCGCCCCCGAGCGGATCGACGCCCCCGGCGGCGCGCAGATGACGGACGTGTAAACGGTTCCACACGGCGGCCGGGGGGCGTATACGATACCTGCAGTCCGCGGCGGACGACCGTCATCGGCGGAACCGCCGAACGCCTGCCCCCGATCAGAGGTCCTCCCCGCCGTGACTGCATCCCCGACGCGCCCCGACGCCTCCGCCCTCCGCGGCGTCCGCGCGCTCCTGTTCGACCTCGACGGCGTGCTCACGCCGACCGCCGACGTCCACATGCAGGCCTGGTCGCGGCTGTTCACGGAGTACCTCTCCTCGCGCGGGATCGCCGAGGGCTACACCGACGCCGACTACTTCCGGTACATCGACGGACGCCCGCGGTACGACGGCGTCCGGGCGCTCCTCGCCTCGCGCGGCATCACCCTCCCCGAGGGCGCGCCCGAGGACGACCCGTCGCTCGAGACCGTCTGCGGGCTCGGCAACCGCAAGAACGACGCCTTCAACCGCACCCTCGCCGAGACCGGCGTCGCTCCCTACCCGGGCTCGCTCCGCTTCGTCGACGCCGCGATCGCCGCGGGCGTGCAGGTCGCCGTCGTCACCTCCTCCCGCAACGGCGTGCCGGTGCTCGAGGCGGCCGGCCTCCGCGACCGCTTCGAGGTCGTCGTGGACGGGCTCCTCGCCGCCGAGCGCTCGATCGCCGGCAAGCCCGCGCCCGACACCTACCTCTACGCGGCCGAGCTCCTCGGCCTCCCGGCCGCCGAGTGCGCCGTCCTCGAGGACGCGCACTCCGGAGTCGCGGCAGGCCGCGCGGGCGGCTTCGGCCTCGTCGTCGGCGTCGACCGCGGAGTCGGGGCCGACACCCTGCTCGAGCACGGCGCCGACCTGGTCGTGGACGACCTGGCCGAGCTGCTCCCCTTCCTCCCCACCGCTCCCGCCCCCGAGGACGCCGCATGAACCCCATCACCTCCGACCCGCTCGACCGGAACCGCTTTCCGATCGACGAGTGGGCCCTCGTCGAGACCGAGTTCGCCTCCGAGCTGCAGGGCCGCACCGAGACGCTCTTCGCCACCGGCAACGGCTACCTCGGTCTCCGCGGCAACGTGGAGGAGGGGCGCGACGGCTACGCCTACGGCACCTTCATCAACGGGTTCCACGAGACCTGGCCCATCCGCCACGCGGAGGAGGCGTTCGGCTTCGCCCGCGTCGGCCAGACCATCGTCAACGTGCCGGACGCCAAGATCATCCGCCTCTACGTCGACGACGAGCCCTTCGTGCTGAGCGAGGCCGACGTCCTCGCCTACTCGCGCCGCCTCGACTTCGCGAACGGCGTGCTCACCCGCGAGCTGGAGTGGCGCACCCCCTCCGGCAAGCGCGTCCTGATCCGCTCGCGCCGACTGGTCTCCTTCACCGACCGGCACCTCGCGATCCTCGACTACGAGGTCGAGATGCTCGACCACGACGCGTCCGTGCTGATCTCGAGCCAGATCCTCAACCGCCAGGACGGCGTCGACGAGTACCACGCCCCCTCCGGCAGCGAGGGCGCCGGCTTCGACCCGCGCAAGGCGGAGTCGTTCGAGGACCGCGTGCTCCAGCCGCGCCTCAAGCGCGTCAGCGGCACCCGCTACCTCCTCGGCTACCGCACCACCAACTCCCAGATGACCGTCGCCTGCGGCGCCGAGCACCAGCTCGAGACCGAGAACGAGTGGGACCAGACCTCCCAGATCGACGACGACCTCGCCAAGCACGTCTACCGCGTGAAGGCCAAGGCCGGCCGGCCGGTCCGCCTGGTCAAGACGCTGACCTACCACACCTCCCGCGGCGTGCCCGTGCGCGAGCTCGCCGACCGCTGCGACCGCACGCTCGACCGCGCCCGCGAGACGCCGGTCGAGGAGCAGTTCGTCAAGCAGCGCGAATGGCTCGACGACTTCTGGACCCGCTCCGACGTGCAGCTGGACGGCCAGCCCGCGATCCAGCAGGCCACTCGCTGGAACCTCTTCCAGCTCGCCCAGTCCACCGCCCGCACCGACGGCGGCGGAGTCGCGGCCAAGGGCGTCTCGGGCTCCGGCTACGGCGGCCACTACTTCTGGGACACCGAGGTCTACGTCCTCCCGTTCCTCAGCTACACGGCGCCCCTCGTCGCCCGGAACGCCCTGCGCTTCCGGCAGAACATGCTCGAGGCCGCCCGGGCGCGCGCCTCCGAGCTCAACCAGCGCGGCGCGCTGTTCCCCTGGCGCACGATCAACGGGCAGGAGTCGTCGGCCTACTACGCAGCCGGCACCGCGCAGTACCACATCGACGCCGACATCTCCTACGCGCTCATGCAGTACGTGGGCGCCACCGGCGACGACGACTTCCTCGCCCGCGGAGCGATCGACATCCTCGTCGAGACCGCGCGGATGTGGGCCGATCTGGGCTTCTGGCGCAGCAACGGCGACGACCACTTCCACATCCACGGAGTGACGGGGCCGGACGAGTACACGACCGTCGTCAACGACAACCTGTACACGAACGTCATGGCCCGGGCGAACCTCCGCTCGGCCGCCCGCGCCGTCGAGCTGCTGAAGGCCGTCGAGCCCGCCGCGTACGAGCGAATGGCCGACCGCCTCGCTCTCGACGAGGGCGAGGTGCTCGAGTGGGCGCGCGCCGCCGAGAAGATGCACATCCCCTTCGACGCGCGGGCGGGCATCCACCCGCAGGACGCGGCCTTCCTCGAGAAGGAGCTGTGGGACCTCGAGAACACCCCCGCGAGCAAGCGCCCGCTGCTGCTGCACTTCCACCCGCTGGTGATCTACCGCTTCCAGGTGCTCAAGCAGGCCGACGTCGTGCTCGCGCTGCTGCTGCAGGGCAACGAGTTCACCGCCGAGCAGAAGCGTGCCGACTTCGAGTACTACGACGCGCTGACCACCGGCGACTCGACCCTCTCGGCCGTCGTGCAGTCGATCATCGCCGCCGAGGTCGGCTACAGCGACCTGGCCCGCCACTACTTCCTGTCGGCGCTGTTCGTCGACCTCGCCGACCTGCACCGCAACACCGCGGACGGCATCCACGTCGCCTCGACGGGCGGCGTCTGGAGCGCCCTCGTCTACGGCTTCGGCGGGATGCGCGACCACGGCGGCCGGATCACGCTCGATCCGCGCCTTCCCGACGACTGGGACCGCCTCGCCTTCCGCATCACCCTCCACGGCACGCGCGTGCGCGTCGAGGTGACGCAGACCGAGGTCCTGCTGACGGTCGAGACCGGCGACTCCGCCGCGATCACCGTCCGCGACGAGCGCGTGCACGTCGCCGCAGGCAGCCCCGTGCGCGTCCCGCTCACGCACCAGGGCCGCCGCCTGCACGGCGCGCCGACCACGTCCGACATCGAGGGCACCCGCCGCTCCGACGGCACCGTGATCACCGCCTCGATCCCCACCATCTCGATGACCCCCGAGCCCGAGGTCCTGACCGGGCCCTGAGCGGCGCCGCGAACATCGCCCATCACGCACGAGACCCCCGGCCGGAACCGGGGGTCTCGTGCGTCGCGGGCGGGCGGAGCCGCCCGGACCGGATACGTCAGGCGGAGGCGAGCAGCGACTTCAGCGCCGACGTGAAGAACGTCAGCCCGTCCACACCCGAGCGCATCGCGGCGGCCGTGTCGGGCCCGAAGCCCTCCTCGACGGCGTGCTCCGGGTGCGGCATGAGCCCCACCACGTTGCCGCGGCGGTTGCTGATGCCGGCGATGTCGTTCATGGAGCCGTTCGGGTTGTGGCCGAGGTAGCGGACGACGACGCGTCCCTCCGCCTCGAGCTCGAGCAGCGTGTCGGCCGAGGCGATGTAGCCGCCCTCGCCGTTCTTCAGCGGGATCGTGATCTCCTGGCCGGGCTCGAAGCCGTTCGTCCAGGCGGTCTCGGTGCTCGCGACCATCAGGCGCTGGTCGCGGCAAACGAAGGATCCCATGTCGTTCGCGATCAGGCCGCCGGGCAGCAGGTGCGCCTCGGTGAGCATCTGGAAGCCGTTGCAGATGCCGAGGACCGGGGTCCCGGCGTTCGCCGCGTCGACGACCTCGCGCATGATCGGGGAGTGGGAGGCGATGGCGCCGCAGCGCAGGTAGTCGCCGTAGGAGAAGCCCCCCGGCAGGACGATCGCGTCGACGCCGTCGAGGTCGTGGTCGCCGTGCCACAGCGCGACCGGCTCCGCACCCGCGAACCGGACGGCGCGCTGGGCGTCGCGGTCGTCGAGCGAGCCGGGGAAGGTGATGACGCCGATCCTCATCGGGCGGCCTCCGCCGGGTAGTGGATCCCGACGACGTCCTCGATCACCGAGTTCGAGAGCATCTCGTCGGCGATGCGCTGCACCGAGGCGCGCACCTCGTCGGTCACCTCGTCGACGGTGATCTCGAAGCGCTTGCCCACCCGCACGCCGTGGATGGCGGAGTGGCCCAGCCGCGCGAGCGCGCCGGCGACGGCCTTCCCCTGCGGGTCGAGCAGCTCGGCCTTGGGCATGACTTCAACGACGATCGTGGGCACCGTGTTCTCCGGAGTCTCGGGGGAGTGCGGTCTTCCGCGCGACCATCGTACCCGCGGGGGTCCCCCGCGATCGGCGGCGCTCAGGAGGTCGTGACGCGGATCGCGTTCGCCCAGGGGTCCTCGAAGGCGAGGGTGCGGCCGTCGTCGCGGGTGGCGACTCCGGAGCGGGTCAGCCGCTCGCCGAGCGCGCCGAGATCGTCGGCGCCGGGAACCACGATCTCGACCTGTCCGAGGCCGAGGGCCTGCTGCCGGCGTCCGGCGCCCGCAGAGTTCCAGGTGTTCATCGCCATGTGGTGGTGGTAGCCGCCCGCCGAGACGAAGAGCGCCTGCCCGCCGTACGCGATCGTCGTCTCGAAGCCGAGCCGGTCGACGTAGAACTCCTTCGCGGTGGCGACGTCGCCCACGCTCAGGTGCACGTGGCCGACGGAGGCGCCGCCGAGGCGCGGCTGCGCGATCGACTCCTCGGTGAGGTGCTCCTGCAGGAACGCGTTCGGGTCGAGGAAGAGCGTGCTCATCTCGATCCGCCCGTGCGTCCACGACCACTGCGTGCGGTCGCGGTCCCAGTAGAGCTCGACGCCGTTGTGCTCGGGGTCGTCGAAGTAGAAGGCCTTGCTGACCAGGTGGTCGGAGCTGCCGGTGAACGAGCCGGGGTGCCGGGTCGCGACGCTGTACACGGCCGCGGCGAGCGCCGCCTCCGATTCGAAGAGGATCGCCGTGTGGAAGAGGCCGGCGCTGCGCGGCGAGGCGTGCACCAGCTCGGGCGCGTGCTGGAGGATCACGGCCGGCACTCCGCCGCGGCCGAGCACCGCGACCGGTCCGTCGTGCGAGAGCAGCTCGAGCGTCACGGCGTCGCGGTAGTAGGCGATCATCCCGTCGAGGTCGGCGACACGGAGGGTCACCGCGCCCATCGCGGTGTCGGGAGCGAGCAGGTCGGGGGAGGAGGTGGTCACGGCGGAGACGCTACCCGCTTTTGGTTGAAGCTACAACCATTCAGAGGGGCGAGCGCTCATAGGAACCGCATAAGCAGCGTCCAGGCTGCGCGGGGAGGCCGGGCGTGGAATGGGAACCGGTCGCCGTCAGGGGCGGCCCCGGCACGAGGACGACACCATGAACGAGCGACACGAATCCGACGAGCGAGAGCTCACCGACCAGCCCGCCATCACCGAGGCGACGGGCGCCGACGAGGTGCGCGCGCTGCGCGCGGACGACCGTCGTCGTCGTCGTCGGGCGCTGATCGCCGGCGGCCTCGGCCTCGCCGTGCTGATCGGAGTGACAGCAGGCGGAGTCGCCACCGCCGGCCGCACCGAGGCGGCCTCCTCCGCCTCGGCCGGCGCCGCCACGATCGTCTACCCCGGCGGCTCGCGGGGATCCTTCGGCGGCGGGTACGTGATCGTCCCCTCCTGGGGCGGATCGACGCAGGGCGGCTCCTCCCCGTACGGCTCGTCGCAGGGCGGCTCCTCCGCCGCCGAGCCGGCCACCGGCGCGACCGACGCCGTGGCCGCGAGCACCGCGCAGACCGCCGGCGTCGTCACGATCACCTCCGAGCTCACCTACCAGGGCGCCCGCTCGGCCGGCACCGGCATGATCCTTACCTCCGACGGCATGATCCTCACCAACAACCACGTCGTCGAGGGCGCCACCGCGATCTCGGTCACGGTGGAGTCGACGGGCCGCAGCTACACCGCCCGCGTCGTCGGCACCGACGCGACGAACGACGTCGCCGTCCTGCAGCTGGAGGACGCCTCCGGCCTCACCCCCGCCTCGCTCGACACGGACGGGGTCGCTGTGGGCGACACCGTGACCGCCGTCGGCAACGCGGGAGGGACGGGCGACCTGGTCGCCGCCACCGGCACGGTCACCGGTCTCGATCAGCAGATCACCACCCGCTCCGAGTCGGGGATCTCCGCCGAGACGCTGACCGGGCTGATCCAGACGGACGCCGACATCGTCTCCGGCGACTCCGGCGGCCCGCTCGTCGACTCCGCCGGCCGCGTCGTGGGGATGGACACCGCCGCCTCCAGCGGGACGGCCGACATCACCGGCTTCGCGATCCCGATCTCGAAGGCCCTGGACATCGTGGCCACCATCGAGGCGGGCGCCGACACGGCCACCGTCGAGATCGGCTATCCGGCCTTCCTCGGCGTCTCCCTCTCCTCCGGCACCGCGTCGCCGACCTCGCGCGCGCTCGCGACCACCGCGTCCGGCGCCGTGATCGGCGGAGTCGTCGAGGGCGGGCCGGCCGCGCAGGCGGGCCTCGAGGCGGGGGACGTCGTCACCGCAGTCGACGGGGTCGCCGTCGCCTCGGCCGACCAGCTGTCCGCCTCGCTCGCGCAGCGCGAGCCCGGGGAGTCGGTGACGATCTCGTGGACCGACTCCGCGGGCGCCGCCCGCTCCGCCCAGGTCGTGCTGGTCGAGGGTCCGGTCGCCTGATCGGAGCCTCCGCGTGGCCGCCGGAGCGTTCCCGGCCGTTCACCCGGACGAGCGCGCCACGCCGCCCGTTGTTTTGATCCGCTCAAGACAACTCGGGTAGTGTCCTCGGCATGACGACAGTGGACGAGCGGCTCCGAGCCTCCGGGCTCAAGGTCACCGCCACGCGGCGCGCGGTGCTCCTCGCTCTCGAGGAGCACCCGCACTCCGGGGTGGACGCGGTCCTGGCCCGAGTGCGCGAGGGCCTCCCCGAGGCTTCGGCCCAGGCGGTCTACGGAGTGCTCTCGGCGTTCACCGACGCCGGGATCGTCCGCCGCATCGAGCCGGAGGGCCACCCCCGCCGGTTCGAGCTGCGGGTCGGCGACAACCACCACCACGTGGTGTGCCGGCGCTGCGGGGCCGTGGCCGACGTCGACTGCGTCGTCGGGGAGGCGCCGTGCCTGCATCCGCAGACCGCGAGCGGCTTCGCCGTGGACACCGCCGACGTCACGTTCTGGGGCACCTGCCCCGACTGCCTGGCCCTGGCCCACTGACCGACATCCGCTACACCGCAGCGGCGGGCCCCGTGCCCCTCGCCGACAGGAGGAACATGACCGAGGAACGATTCACCACCACGAACTCCGGAGCACCGGTCGCGAGCGACGACCACTCGCTGAGCGTCGGAGCCGACGGACCCCTCGCGCTCCACGACCACTACCTCGTCGAGAAGCTGGCCCAGTTCAACCGCGAGCGCATCCCGGAGCGGGTCGTCCACGCCAAGGGCGGCGGAGCCTTCGGACGCTTCACCACCACCGCCGACGTCAGCGCCTACACGCGTGCCGCGCTCTTCCAGCCCGGAGTCGAGACCGAGATGCTCGCGCGGTTCTCCACGGTCGCCGGCGAGCAGGGCTCGCCCGACACCTGGCGCGACCCCCGCGGCTTCGCGCTGAAGTTCTACACGAGCGAGGGCAACTACGACCTCGTCGGCAACAACACCCCCGTCTTCTTCATCCGCGACGGCATCAAGTTCCCCGACTTCATCCGCTCGCAGAAGCGCCTGCCCGGCAGCCACTTGCGCGACCACGACATGCAGTGGGACTTCTGGACCCTCTCGCCCGAGTCGGCCCACCAGGTCACGTGGCTCATGGGCGACCGCGGCCTCCCCTCCTCGTGGCGGCACATGGACGGCTTCGGCTCGCACACCTACCAGTGGATCAACGCCGCCGGCGAGCGCTTCTGGGTCAAGTACCACTTCAAGACCGATCAGGGCGTCGAGATCCTGAGCCAGGAGCAGGCCGACCAGATCGCCGGTGAGGACGCGGACTTCCACATCCGCGACCTGTCCTCCGCCATCGACCGCGGCGACTTCCCCTCGTGGACGCTGTCCGTGCAGGTCATGCCGTACGAGGACGCGAAGAGCTACCGGTTCAACCCGTTCGACCTCACCAAGGTCTGGCCCCACGCGGACTACCCGCTGATCGAGGTCGGCACCATGACGCTCGACCGGAACCCCGAGAACTACTTCGCGCAGATCGAGCAGGCGGCGTTCGCCCCCTCGAACTTCGTGCCCGGGATCGCGGCAAGCCCCGACAAGATGCTCCTCGCGCGCATCTTCAGCTACGCCGACGCGCACCGCTACCGCGTGGGGACCAACCACGCGCAGCTGGCGGTGAACGCGCCGAAGTCGCCGGTGCACTCGTACTCGAAGGACGGCCCCATGCGGTTCGACTTCCAGAAGTCCGAGGTGCCCGTCTACGCGCCGAACACGATGGGCGGCGCCCACGCCGATCCCGCCCGGGCGGCGGAGTCGGCCGGCTGGGAGACCGACGGCGAGCTGACGCGCGCCGCGGCGACCCTCCACCCGGAGGACGACGACTTCGGTCAGGCGGGGACGCTCTACCGCGAGGTCCTCGACGACGACGCGCGCGCCCGCCTGGTAGCGAACATCGCCGGCCACGTGTCGAAGGTCACCCGTCCGGAGCTTCGGCAGCGCGTGCTCCAGTACTGGGCGAACGTCGACTCGTCGCTCTCGCAGCGCGTCGCCGAGGCGCTCGAGCCCTCGGCTCCCGGTGCGGACGTCTCCCCCGAGGCGGTCGGCATCGGGGCGTAGTCCCGGCATCCCCTCGAGGAGCGCGCGGTACCGGAGCGATCCGGGCCGCGCGCTCCTCGTCGTTTCCGGGGAGGGTCCTTCCACTCGGTGGAGTCGGATCCCGCGCGCGGGTGCCCGCCTCGGTCCGATGCAGCCGGCTCGGCCCCCGGATCCGCCCGCGGAAGCGGGCGCCGACGGGGAGGACCCCCGATCCCGACACGCCCGGGATGTGCGATTTCGGCCCGTCGTTTGACAGCACCGCGATCGCTGCGTAACTTATTCCGAGTCGCCACAAAGGCCGCAGGGAAACGGAAAGAGCAGCAGCTCCTACGTCCCGGCCTCAATCGGGACCATCCACTCGGCAAGACAGCTTTTCGGAGCAGGTCTGCCGCACGGATGTAAAGCCTTCGCAGGATCCCTCGGATCCAGCAACTTCGCCGCCCGGCGCAGGACTCAGGTCCTGAACCGAGCAACGTCGGAGCGCCTACGAGCGTGACGACATCGCGAAGAAGCCGGATTTGACACGGCCTGCGGATGTGCTAAGTTATACAAGTTGCCACGGCGACAGGGAGAAAGAAACTCCTCCTAGTCTACCGAGAAGACGCGTATGACGCAAGCAACAATATCTTCGATCACTTCCGTTGTGAAGCACCGTTCTGGTGTGGAGGCGGGATGTGTCCGATTCTTGAGAACTCAACAGCGTGCACTATGTTCAATGCCAATTTTATACCCCGGCCTTGATCTTCGGATCGGGTTGGGATTCCTTTGGAAATTGATGTCAGCTTCCGGCTTTCGGGTCGGAGAGATGTCTTATTTGCTAGAGGTCAAACTTGACTCTCCTTCTCTTCGGGGTTGGGGGTCGTAATTTTTTTACGGAGAGTTTGATCCTGGCTCAGGACGAACGCTGGCGGCGTGCTTAACACATGCAAGTCGAACGATGAAGCCCAGCTTGCTGGGTGGATTA